>NZ_JAMYUV010000049.1:0-43329 GCF_040323405.1 Mesorhizobium sp. M0048
TCAGCCCCAACGACCGAAATCCAGCCCCCGCCGCGCGTCAGGCTGTTCGCAACCTCATTGTCGCACCACCCACTCTGGAAATGCCGGTAGTTCGAGGTGTCCATATGTTTAGGTACGAACGGCCTGACGCAGAATTGAATTTTAAGGAGAGCATTGTAGTTCATCGAGGGCTTATGAAGTCCCTCCAAATCGTCTAAGTTGCCCATGGACCTCTTGCGCGACAACGAGCTGATCTACGGCCGGCTGCTGACGATCGACGAGCCGCATCTGATCCAGCGCTACAACAAGGCGATGGTCGCGTTCGGCTTGAAGCCGACCAAGCTGAAAAGCTTCGAGATCGACCGTACCGGCTTTTCGCCGCAGGTCGCCGAGGAATGCGGCGACTACAGCTACCTCGATCCGAACGAGGTCAACCGCCGCTTCATCATCCTGACGCCGTCGCAGATCGACCTGCCGGTGGTGCACACGGCGTTCTCCAACACCTCGCTGCTGATGTACGAGTTCATGTCCAAGAACCAGCGCGCCATCGATGCGCTGACGATCAAGGACGTCATCTACGGCGAGATCGAGGATTCGGTCCCCAAGGTCGACGGCATCGAGGACCTGCTGTCGATCAACCAGGTCGAGTTCAAGGTGCTGTCGGCCGAGGATGTGCTCGGCAAGGCCGCCGAGCTCGGCAAGCTGGTCGACCGGCTGAAACAGGAGCCGGATGCCTGGCGCGACAACGCCATGCTGGCCCACATGGTCGAGCTGGCGAAGATCTGCGGCGACATCCGCGAGAATGCGCTGGTGCCGGACCAGGTGATCTTCCGCCACAATGCCTATTGGACCAGCCATTTCGGCGGGCTCTATGTGTTTGTCGATCCGGACGTGACGACGGTGATCAGCGACCCGGCAGCGCCGGGCTTCCGCCGCTCGCGGCCATGGCAGGTGAGTTACCTTTCGATCCACGACGCCGACAAGGTGTTCAAATTCCTCGCTTCGACCGGCCGCCTCGAGTTGCCGCGCGCCTCATGGATCGAAACCTCCGGTTATCTCGAGCATCGCGCCGAAATGGTGGTGCGCGCGCTGATCCGCGACGCCGATCCCGACCGCAATCTGACCGACGTCGACAAGGTCTGGCTGCAGACCTGGATCCACGGCCATACCGATCTGATCACCAGGGACGGCAATTTTCCCTTCCTCAACGCCGCCAAGCGCGAGATCGCCCAGCTCGGCCATCTCAAGATCGAGGACGTGTTCCCGCAGCAGCGCTTCCTGGTCATCCGCGCCAAGCCGGACCATCCCGACGCCTGGCTGACCAACCAGCTGATCTCGGACTTCGTGCCGCAGGACTTCGTTTCGCGTTACGTCTTCAACAAGCCGGGCTTCTACAGGGACTATGAAGGCTTCAGCGACGCCTGGCGATCGCATGTTGTGGACGTTCTGAAAACCACATATCTGAAGGACAAGGTGGCGTTTCGCACACGCCTCTACGGCTTGACTGACTGAGGGGGTGACATCGCCATGCTTGATCCGATCGTGAATTTCTTCACCCGGATTTTCCAGTGGATTGGCCGCGGCATCGGCCTGCTCATCGGCGCGATCCTGTGGCCGTTCCTGTGGGCGGGGCGCTGGTACAGGCAACGCGGCTGGATCCTGAAGGCGGTGCTCGGCCTGGCTGTGCTCGTGCTGATCGGTCTCTATGTCAACTTCTTCTACGCCACCCAGTGGTGGAACAATTTCGACCCGAATTACGTCGACAAATACACGTTCGAAAAACGCAACAGCTCCGCCGGTGAACAGGTTTCCGCCGGCGCCGGCACCGACACGGCCAAGACCTGCGGAAATTCAGCCATTGCCCAGGTCGCTGCCGACCTGACCGACTTCAACGTCAACCAGAATGCCTGGGTGTCGTCGATGATCCTCTACAAGCTCGGCCTGTTCGGCATCGACTGGGACCACACGCCGTTCATGGACAACAAGGCGTCGTTCCAGCGCGGCATCAACCAGGCGGTGCGGCGCACGGCGACCGAGCTTGCCGACAATCTCGGCCGCGTCCGCACCACCTCGCAGATCGACGCCGACCTGCAGGACGCCCGCGGCAATCTGCAGTTCGATGAGGAAACCTGGTATTTCGGCTTGAACCCGTTCGGGCCCAAGACGCCGACGCCGAGCTACTATCGCGACGCGGTGCGCAAGCTGCGTTCCTTCAACGCCCGCCTCGCAGCCTGCCAGGCGACGTTCGATGCCCGCGCCGACAATCTCAAGCAGTATATCGACCGCATTTCGTCCGATATCGGTTCGACCTCGGCGATCCTCAAGGAGCGTGCCGAAAACCACAATAATGGCTGGTTCGACACGCGCGCCGACGACCGCTTCTGGTTCGCCTATGGCCAGCTCTATGCCTATTACGGGCTGATGAAGGGCGCACAGGCCGACTTCGAGGACGTCATCAAGGAAAAGCACCTGCAGAACCTGTGGGATACGATGGACGCGCAATTCGTCTCGGCGCTGCGCATCCAGCCCTTCATCATCGCCAATGGTCGCGAGGACGGCTGGCTGTTGCCGACACATCTGACGACGATGGGGTTTTACATACTCAGGGTGCGCTCGAACATGGTCGAGATCAGCAACGTGCTGACGCAGTAGCGGATCGTCCCGCACAGCCGGCGCTGGTGAATTTGCGCCGTTGCTTCTGTCGCTTTTCGCGTATTACGCGGCTGTTTTGAGACGGCGGAACCGCGCCTGCTCTGGCTTCTATACGGCGCGGCAACCGGCGCGAAAAGAACCTGTAGCAGGGCAGCCGGCCGCAGAGGCATTTTCTTCGTAGGAAACATAGTTGCATGAAAGTTGACGCCGCGGCAGCGACAGGGGTAGAACATGCCCGCGCCTGCAATGCCGGGCTATTCTTGCGACCACACTAGTCAAATCCGTCCAATTCAGAGGGAAGTCGTCCATGGCCGAAGTGAAGTCCGACATCGAGATCGCGCGCGGCGCCAGGAAGAAGCAGATCCAGGAGATCGGCCAGAAGATCGGCATTCCGAGCGAACATCTTCTGCCCTACGGCCACGACAAGGCGAAGATCTCGGCCGAGTTCATCAAGTCGGTGAAGGGCAACAAGGATGGCAAGCTGATCCTCGTCACCGCCATCAACCCGACACCGGCCGGCGAAGGCAAGACGACGACGACGGTGGGCTTGGGCGATGGCCTCAACCGCATCGGCAAGAAGGCCATCGTATGCATCCGCGAGGCTTCGCTCGGACCGAATTTCGGCGTCAAGGGCGGTGCCGCCGGCGGCGGCTACGCGCAGGTCGTGCCGATGGAGGACATGAACCTCCACTTCACCGGCGATTTCCATGCCATCACCACCGCGCATAATCTGCTGTCGGCGCTGATCGACAACCACATCTATTGGGGCAACGAGCTCGGCATCGACACCCGCCGTGTCGTCTGGCGCCGCGTCATGGACATGAACGACCGGTCGCTGCGCGAGATCATCTGTTCGCTCGGCGGCGTCGCCAACGGTTTCCCGCGCGAGGCCGGTTTCGACATCACAGTCGCCTCGGAAGTCATGGCCATCCTGTGCCTGTCGACCGACCTGAAGGACCTGGAAAAGCGCCTCGGCGACATCATCGTCGCCTATCGTCGCGACAAGTCGGCCGTCTATGCGCGCGACCTCAAGGCCGACGGCGCCATGGCCGTACTCTTGAAGGACGCCATGCAGCCCAATCTCGTGCAGACGCTGGAGAACAACCCGGCTTTCGTCCATGGCGGCCCCTTCGCCAACATCGCGCATGGCTGCAACTCCGTCGTTGCCACGACGACGGCGCTGAAGCTAGCCGATTACGTCGTCACCGAAGCCGGTTTTGGCGCCGATCTCGGTGCCGAAAAGTTCTTCGACATCAAATGCCGCAAGGCCGGCCTGAGGCCGGCAGCGGCGGTGATCGTCGCCACGGTTCGCGCCATGAAGATGAATGGCGGCGTCAAGAAGGAGGACCTCGGCAAGGAGAACGTCGAGGCGGTCAGGAAGGGATGTGCGAATCTCGGCCGCCACATCGAGAACATCCGCCAGTTCGGTGTGCCGGCTGTGGTCGCCATCAACCATTTCTACTCCGACACCGAGGCCGAGATCCAGGCGATGAAGGACTACGTCGCCTCGATGGGCGAAGAGGCGATCCTGTGCAAGCACTGGGCTCAGGGATCGGCCGGCATCGAGGAACTGGCCAAAAGAGTCGTGGCGTTGGCCGAATCCGGCGCGTCGCAATTCGCCCCGCTCTATCCCGACGCCATGCCGCTCTTCGAGAAGATCAACACCATCGTCCAGCGCATCTATCGCGGTTCCGAAGCGATCGCCGACAAATCGGTGCGCGACCAACTCCACGCCTGGGAGCACGCCGGCTACGGTCATTTGCCGGTCTGCATGGCCAAGACGCAATATTCCTTCTCCACCGATCCGAATCTGCGCGGCGCGCCGACCGGCCACACCGTACCGGTGCGCGAGGTCAGGCTGTCTGCCGGCGCAGGCTTCGTCGTCATCATCTGCGGCGAGGTCATGACCATGCCCGGTCTGCCCAAAGCGCCATCGTCGGAAAAGATCTTCCTGAACGAAATCGGCCAGATCGAAGGCCTGTTTTAGGGATAATCAGTGCTCGTACGGCAAAGGGCGCCGCAACGCTGCGGCGCCCTTCTGCCTGTCCGCAATGGTCTCCTACGCTGCGCTCCGCGCCAGCGCGCGCTGGTTGGAGGCATAGGGTGTGTCGTGCTGGGGTACCACGCCGGTCTTCAGGCACTCGATCCATTCGGCGGTTTTGAGAACGGCCGCGAAGCGCGATTGCAGGACGATCGTCATGACGCGATGGATTTCCTCCCCCGACGCGTAGCCGGCGCTGTTGGCGTAGGGCAATGACCCCGTTGCGTCCGATAGGAACTCCACCTCGAAGCCCATATGCACGGCGTGGATGACCGTCGACAGGTCGCAATTATGCGTCATGTAGCCGATGACCGTGATCGTATCGATAGAGTTGGCGCGCAGCCACGCCTCGAGGTCGGTGCCGGTGAAGGCGCTTGGCAGGTGTTTTTCGACATAGTGGTCACGGTTTCGCCTGGCGATTTCCGGGTGCAACTCGGCGCCATGGCTGCCCTTGGCGAAGACCGGTGAGGTTTCCGGCGCCAACTGTTTGATGACCACCACCTTGACGCCTGCCTCGGTGGCCGCGTCCATCGCTCGCGCCACATTGACGACGCTGTCGCGGAAGGGCGGATGCTGGATGGCGAGGTTGCCGCCGTCATAGTCGTTTTGAACATCGATGACGATGAGGGCGCGGCGTGGAGCTTTGCCTGTGGCTGGTTGCGACATGGGGTTTTCCTTTCCTGTTTGAAATTAATGGGTGGACGATAAGCTCGGCGCCGGATCGCAAAAAGTGTCCCAATTGACATTATTCGAAAGAATTGGGACAATCGGCCTCGCCCGTTGCTGGAGCTCCCATGACCGATCCTGCCGTTGCCGCCATCGCCTTCGATGGCATCAGCCCGTTTCATCTCTCCGTGCCGTGTCTCGTGTTCGGCGCGGATCGCACGGAGCTCGGCCTGCCGCGCTTCGACTTCCGGGTCTGCGCGATTGAGGACGGGCCGATCCGCACCGATGCCGGGCTGACCATCAGCGTCCCGCACGGGCTTTCCGCGCTCGATGACGCCGACATCATCATCGTGCCAAGCTGGAAGGATCTCGGGAGCTCGCCTCCAGCCGCATTGATCGACGCGTTGCTTGGCGCGCACGAGCGCGGCGCGCTGATCGTCGGACTGTGCTTGGGAACGTTCGCTGTTGCGGCGACCGGACTGCTTTCGGGGCGGCGAGCGGCGACGCACTGGGCCTACGCGGATCAGCTGCAGGAACTCTATCCCGACATTCTCGTCGAACCGGAAGTGCTCTACATCGACAATGGCGATGTCGTGACATCCGCCGGCGTCGCCGCCGGGCTCGACTGCTGCCTGCACGTCGTACGGGCTCGTTACGGCGCGGAGGCGGCACTTCGCCTGGCCCGGCAGATCGTGCTTTCTCCGCATAGGCAGGGCGGGCAGGCTCAATTCATCGAACGTCCCATCGCCAGGACCGGCAATGCGGACCGCTTCACCCAGGCTCTCGAAGCGGTGCGCAAAACCCTGGGTGAGCCGCACAGTCTGGACAGCGTTGCCGGTCTCGCCGGCCTTACCCGCCGGACGTTCACGCGCCGTTTCCAGAAAACGATCGGCACCAGTTTCGGTGACTGGCTGACCGAACAGCGCGTCCAGCTGGCGCAGCGGCTGCTGGAGGCAACGGAAAAATCGATGGACACGGTTGCCTTCGAGGCCGGTTTCGGCAGCGCCACCTCGCTGCGCCAGCATTTCGCGGCGCGGCTCAGAACCTCGCCGGCGCAGTACCGGCGCGAATTCTCGAAGAGTGCTCAGGCGGAGCGCGTGGCGCACATGCCGAGGCGAAATTAGGCTTGCGCTCGATTCCAGGGCAATCGCTTCAGTGCCAACGTTGGACTGCCATCTGGCCCGAGCAGGCTATCTTTTTCTCTAAGCGATTGCCCTGCTCTCGAGCCTGTCGTGCTTGAAAGGCTCTGCGTCATCTGTCATATATTAAAGCGACAGATGACGCGAAGAGGGCTCGCCGTAGCGATGGCATTGGAAAAGGCTGCGCCAGCAGCAAAAAACAATGAACTTCAGAAGGTGGCGAAATTGCTAGGCGGCAGCCGCATTCTGGCAAGGCGCCTCAGCAGCGCTCTGGATGCCCACGAGTTGCTTCTGCACGGCCTGCCGGCTTCAGCGCTGGACCATCTTATCGGGCAACTCGTCTTCATCCAGAAGACTGATTCGCTGGAGAAGGCCGTCGGCATGAGCCTGCGCACCTACCAGCGCCGCAAGGATGCTCCTTCCAAGCCTCTCAGTCAGGACCAGAGCGGACGAACCTGGAAGTTCGCGGAGATCCTGTCGAAAGCGACCGACGTGTTCGGTTCGCAGGTGGAGGCAGAGCAATGGCTGGAGCGCCCGGCGATTGGGCTCGACCAGCGTCGTCCAATCGACCTTCTGGCGACACCGGCGGGGATCGAGCTTGTAGAAGACTATCTGGAACGGCTTGAATATGGCGTTTATGCATGACGCCGCTGCCGGCGGCGCTCGGTGGCTCCGACCTCATCGGATGGCGCCTCGATCAAGCCGCGTTTGCGCCTACATGGGATAGTGGCGAGGGCGCATACAGGGTGGGCGGACGCTGGAACAGCAAGGGCGTGCGCGCCGTCTACTGCTCGATCGATCCGTCGACTGCGATCCTCGAAGTTGCGGTCCATAAGGGCTTCAGGGTGCTCGACACGATTGCGCATGTCATGACGGCAGCGATCGTCAGCGATGTCGCGGATGTGCATATCGTCGACCCCGCCGCCGTGCCCAACCCCAATTGGTTGCGCCCGGGCATCCCGAGCTCCGGACAACAGGCGTTTGGCGACGATCTTCTGCAACGGCACCGGTTTGTTGTGATTCCGAGCGCCGTATCGCAGCATAGCTGGAACCTGATCTTCGACGCGAGCCTCGCCAGAGGGGCATACGCCATGAAGACGCAGGAGGCGTTTGCGCTCGACACACGGTTGCATCCACCTCCGGCCAAGTGACACAGCCGCCCCCATGTCCATCAAAACGACGACATGACCGGCGACAGAAGCACGGTGCTCAGCTGTTGCTGATTATCCGTGCCGGATTACCAACCACCGTGGTGTTCGCCGCCACGTCGCGCGTCACCACGGCACCGGCGCCGACGATGGCGCCGTCGCCTATCCTGACCCCGCCGAGGATGATGGCACTGCCGCCGATCCAGGCATTGTCGCCGATCTCGACGGGCCTGGCGATTTCCAGCCCTGCCTGCCGCCCAGCAGTCTCTCTGTGGTGCTCGGCGCAATAGATCTGCACATTAGGGCCGAGCAGCGTTCCCTTGCCGATGCGGACTGGCGCCGTGTCGAGGATGGTGCAGCCGGCATTGAGGAAGACGCGGTCGCCGAGAAAGATGTTGAAGCCATAGGCACAGTGGAACCGCGCTTCGATCCGGGCGCCCTCGCCCGCAGCGCCGAGCAGCGTCCGCAATCCAGGCCCGATATCGCCACGCTGCCGCGGTGGTAGGCTGTTGTGCTCGAACACCGCGTCGCGCGACGTAATGCGCAGCGCCTCCAGTTCCGGATCGAGGCAGCAATACCACTCGCCCGCCGCCATTTTCGTGCGTTCGCTCGCCGTCATGGCCGCAACTCCAGTTTCAACTTTGCCAAAGCACAAGTGGTGAAAATACGGAAGCGCCGGCGGCGACACCACCTCTGGTCAAATACCCGACCTATGGTAGCTTGCTCTCTCGGACCTGTCCCAAGCCGGCCATCGAGGGGATCGATCATGCTGTACATTCTTGCACTCCTGATTGGCGTCGTTGCCGGGCTTCGCGCCATGACTGCGCCCGCCGCGGTCGCCTGGGGCGCCTGGCTTGGCTGGTTACCGGTCGCCGGCACCTGGGCGAGCTTCATGGGCCACTGGATCGCCGTCGGCATCTTCACCATCCTGGCCATCGCCGAACTGGTCACCGACCAGCTGCCATCGACGCCGAGCCGCAAGGTGCCGCAGCAATTCGGCACGCGCATCGTCCTGGGCGCTTTCACCGGCGCGGTGATCGGCGCCACCGGCGGCGCCATCATCGGCGGCCTGATCGCCGGCGCCATCGGCGCGGTGATCGGCACGCTGGGCGGCGCCGAGGCGCGCAAGCGCCTGGCCACCGGCTTCGGCAAGGACCCGCCCGCCGCCTTCATCGAGGCCGCGGTGGCGATCGCCGGCGGGGTTCTGATCGTGGCGGCGGCGGCATGACGGCAAAGACATTCGATGCCATCATCGTCGGTGCCGGGCAGGCCGGCCCGCCGCTCGCCGGCCGGCTGAATGCGGCCGGCATGAGCGTGGCGCTGATCGAGCGAAAGCTGGTCGGCGGCACTTGCGTCAACACCGGCTGCACGCCGACCAAGACGATGGTGGCAAGCGCCTATGCCGCGCATCTCGCCCGCTCCGCCGCGGATTACGGGGTGACGCTCTCCGGTCCCGTCGGCGTAAACTACAAGGCAATCAAAGCGCGCAAGGACAAGGTCTCCAACGACGCCCGCGGCAATCTCGAAGGCTGGATTGCCGGCATGGACAAATGCACGCTCTATCGCGGCCATGCGCGCTTCGTAAGCGCCAACACGGTGCGCGTCGGCGACGATCTGCTGAGCGCCGAAAAGATATTCCTCAACACCGGCGGGCGCGCCTCGGTGCCCGACCTGCCCGGCATCGACGGCATTTCTTACCTGACCAACTCGTCGATGATGGATCTCGACGAGCTGCCGCGCCATCTCATCGTCGTCGGCGGCAGCTATGTCTCGCTCGAATTCGCGCAGATGTTCCGCCGCTTCGGTTCCGAAGTCACGGTCATCGAAAAAAGCCCGCGGCTGATCGGCCGCGAGGACGAGGACGTCTCGGACGCCATTTTGTCGATCCTCGAAAACGAAGCCATTGCCGTCCATCTCGGCGCCGACGACATCCGCTTCGCCAGGCGAGGCAACGAAATCGCCGTGACCTTCTCGCCAGGCAAGGCGGCTGCGGTCGGCTCGCATGTTCTGCTGGCGCTCGGCCGCACGCCAAACACCGACGATCTCGGCCTCGACAAAGCCGGCGTCGAGGTCGACAAACGCGGCTTCATCGTCGTCGACGACCAGTTGCGCACCAGCGTGCCCGGCATCTGGGCGATGGGCGACTGCAACGGCAAGGGCGCCTTCACCCACACCTCGTACAACGATTACGAGATCGTCGCCGCCAACCTGCTCGACAACGATCCGCGCAAGGTCAGCGACCGCATCGAGGCCTATGCGCTCTACATCGACCCACCACTCGGCCGCTGCGGCATGACCGAGACAGCGGTAAGGAAATCCGGCCGCCGCGCCCTGGTCGGCCAGCGACCAATGACCCGCGTCAGCCGTGCAGTCGAAAAAGGTGAGACGCAAGGCTTCATGAAGATCCTGGTCGATGCCGACACCAGGGAGATCCTCGGCTGTTCGGTGCTCGGCCCGGGCGGCGACGAGGCGGTGCACTGCGTGCTCGACCTGATGTATGCCAAGGCGCCGGTCAGCACGCTGGCGCGCGCCGTCCACATCCACCCGAACGTCTCGGAGCTTCTGCCGACCATCGCCCAGGAACTCAAGCCGCTGGTGTGAACCGGGCGTATCGCGCGACCCCTCGCGCATCCCGCCGAGTAGGCTCATTGCGCCCATAGCGCCGCTGGCTGGACCAATCGACAAGCGCGCCGGCGACGGGCATGTCTTCCGAACTCTTGACGGAGGACAGCATGCAGAAGTCCATCGAACGCATCGCCGGCGACAGCGAAGGCGTTTCCTACGAATTCCCCTTCTTCCGCTTCGCCGGGTCGGACAAGACGGCGCCTTCCGCCTATCTGCAGGCGGCACTTCATGCCGGCGAATTGCCGGGCGTCGTCGCTATCGACACGCTAATGCCGATGCTCAGCAAGGCGGAAGCCGAAGGCCGCATCACCGGCAATATGACCATCGTGCCCTGGGCCAATCCGATAGGCCGCGCGCAATATCTTTACGGCGACCATCAGGGCCGCTTTCATCTGGGCACGCGCACCAATTTCAATCGCGGCTTTCCGCGGCTCGCCGCGCCCGACGTCGCCCTGCTGCCGACGCACGGCACGGTCGACCAGCGGCTGAAAACGCGGCTGCTGCAGCTCTCCATCGGCCACGACATTGTGCTCGACCTGCATTGCGACGATGAGGGCCTCGCCTATCTTTATGTCCACACCAGCCTGTGGCCGGCCATGGCGGATTGTGCAGCGGCCATGGGCGTCGATGCGGTGATGCTGTGGCACGAAGATCCCGACGGCACCTTCGAAGGCGCCTCGATCATGCCGTATCAGAACGCTCCAGCCGACGTGGCGCGCCTGGACCGGCGTGTCGCCACCACGGTCGAATATCGCGGCATACTCGATGTCGACGGCGCCCTGGCCGTCGCCGATGCCGAAGGGCTCTACCGGCTGCTGGTGGCGCGTGGCGTCATCCAGGATCAGGCGCTGCCCGCGCCTGGCAGCTTCGTCGGGCCCAGTTGTTTTACCGGTATTGTCGCGCCGCTCGAAAACGCCGAGATGATGCCGGCGCCCCGCTCGGGCGCGATCCTCTACGACGTGAAGCCGGGCGACCGCGTCACCAAGGGTGCGCGCCTTGCCACCATCGTCCACGCGCCCGGCGAGCCCGACGGCCGCACGGAAGTGTTGGCGCCGCAGGCGGGCCTCATCCTGACGCGGCGTTCCCGCCGCATCATCCGCGCCGGCGAAGACCTCTTGAAGCTGGTCGGCGACAGGAAGAGCGCCGATGCAAGGTCCGGGACGCTGGAGGATTGAAGCCTTCATTTGAATCCAGTTGCGCGGCCGACCAATCGCCGCTATGGGAATCGCCATGAACATGCGTTCGATCAAGACCATTTGGTGGTGGGCTCGCTGACAGCGGCCTGTTCGAACGCGTTCGCGTGACAATAGAGGGTGGCCGCAGCGGAATGTCCGGGCGGCCATTTGTTTTTTCAAGCCATTCCCGGGTCCGTTGCCCAAAGACGCTGATGGAGACGGCAATGACGACGAAAATTCTGGAGAATGGAGCCGAGCGCTTCGTCACTGCGGGCGGCGTGGCGATTACCCGCCAGCGCCATGATCGGCCCTATGAGGGAGCGATCGATGGCTATGTCGACGGGCTGAATTCGCGCCGCGGCGCCGTGTTTTCCTCGAATTACGAATATCCCGGCCGCTATACGCGCTGGGACACCGCCATCATCGATCCGCCGGTGGTGATCTCGGCACGCGGCCGCGCCATGCGCATCGAGGCGCTGAACCGCCGCGGCGAGGTGCTTTTGCCGGTGATCGGCACGGTGCTTGCCGGCCTTGACGATGTCACGATCGCCGAGACGTCGAACAAACTCGTCCGCCTCAAAGTTGCCAAGCCCGGCCGTGTCTTCACCGAGGAGGAACGCAGCCGCGTTCCCTCCGTCTTCACGGTGCTGCGTGCCATCACCGCCTTGTTCAAGACCGAGGAAGATGCCAATCTCGGCCTCTACGGCGCCTTCGGCTACGACCTCGCCTTCCAGTTCGATCCGGTCGACTACAAGCTCGAGCGCAAGCCAAGCCAGCGCGATCTCGTGCTGTTCCTGCCCGACGAGATCCTCGTCGTCGACCACTATTCGACCAAGGCCTGGACCGACCGCTACGACTATTCCGGCGATGGCTTCTCGACCGAAGGCCTGCCGCGCGACGAAATCGTCGAGCCGTTCAGGACCGCCGACCGCATCCCGCCGCGCGGCGACCACGAGCCCGGCGAATATGCCAAGCTGGTGCGCAAGGCGATGAAGAGCTTTGAGCGTGGCGACCTGTTCGAAGTGGTGCCGGGGCAGATGTTCTACGAACGCTGCGAAACCCAGCCCTCCGAGATTTCCCGCAAGCTGAAGAGCATCAACCCTTCGCCCTATTCCTTCTTCATCAATCTCGGCGAGGGCGAATATCTGATCGGCGCCTCGCCGGAAATGTTCGTGCGCGTCAACGGCCGCCGCGTCGAGACCTGCCCGATCTCCGGTACCATCAAGCGCGGCGACGACGCCATCTCCGACAGCGAGCAGATCCTGAAGCTGCTCAATTCGAAGAAGGACGAATCCGAACTCACCATGTGCTCGGACGTCGACCGCAACGACAAGTCGAGGGTCTGCGAGCCGGGCTCGGTGCGCGTCATCGGCCGCCGCCAGATCGAGATGTACTCCCGCCTGATCCACACCGTCGACCACATCGAGGGGCGGCTGCGCGAAGGCATGGACGCCTTCGACGCCTTTCTGTCGCATGCCTGGGCCGTCACCGTTACCGGCGCGCCGAAATTATGGGCAATGCGCTTCATCGAGCAGAACGAGAAGAGCCCGCGCGCCTGGTATGGCGGAGCGATCGGCATGGTCAATTTCAACGGCGACATGAACACCGGCCTGACGCTTCGCACCATCCGCATCAAGGATGGCATCGCCGAAGTGCGCGCCGGCGCCACGCTGCTCTTCGACAGCATTCCCGAGGAAGAAGAAGCCGAAACCGAACTGAAGGCATCCGCCATGCTCTCCGCCATCCGCGACGCCAAATCAGGCAATGCCGCCAGCACCGAACGCAGCACCGCGCGTGTCGGCGACGGCGTCAACATCCTGCTGGTCGACCACGAGGACAGTTTCGTCCATACGCTCGCCAACTATTTCCGCCAGACCGGCGCCAATGTCTCGACGGTGCGCACACCGGTGCCGGACGAGATCTTCGACCGGCTGAAGCCAAACCTGGTCGTGCTCTCGCCCGGCCCCGGCACGCCGAAGGACTTCGACTGCGCCGCCACCATCAAGCGGGCCCGTGCGCGCGACCTGCCGATCTTCGGCGTCTGCCTCGGGCTGCAGGCGCTGGCCGAGGCCTATGGCGGCGAGCTGCGCCAACTGCACATCCCGATGCATGGCAAGCCGTCGCGCATCCGCGTGTCGAAGCCGGGCATCATCTTCTCCGGCCTGCCCAAGGAGGTGACGGTCGGCCGCTATCATTCGATCTTTGCCGATCCGGTACGGCTGCCCGATGGTTTTGTCGTCACCGCCGAGACCGAGGACGGCATCATCATGGCCTTCGAGCACCGCAAGGAGCCGATCGCCGCAGTGCAGTTCCACCCGGAATCGATCATGACGCTCGGCCACAATGCCGGCATGCGCATCATCGAGAACATCGTCGCGCACCTGCCGCGCAAGGCCAAGGAAAAGGCCGCTTAGTTCGAGGGCTCAGTGTTGGGATCTTTTCCCCAGTGACCGCGGCGGAAATCAAAGCCGCCGCCAGGCAGAAGGTCGCCAGCCTCGCCTTCTGGTCGATCGTCGTCGCCTGCGTCGTGCTCGGCCTGAAGCTGGTGGCCTGGTACGTCACCGGTTCGGTCGCGCTTTATTCGGACGCGCTGGAATCGATCGTCAACGTCATTGCCTCTGCCGCCGCCTATTGGGCGATCCAGGTCAGCTACAAGCCAGCCGACCAGGACCATCCGTTCGGCCACCACAAGGCCGAGTATTTCTCGGCCGTCCTCGAAGGCGTGCTGATCGTGCTTGCCGCCTTGCTGATCCTCAATGAGGTCTGGTGGTCCTGGCAGCATCCCGCCCTGCTGGAAAAGCCATGGACCGGCCTTGCCGTCAATGGCGTCGCAACGGTCATCAACGCCGTCTGGGCCTTGACGCTGATCCGCACCGGCCGACGCGAAAAATCGCCGGCTCTCGTTGCCGACGGCAGGCACATCATGACCGACGTGGCGACCTCGGTCGGTGTGTTCATCGGCCTGGTCGGCGCCGTACTGACCGGCTGGCAGGTTCTCGATCCGGCTCTTGCGGTGATCGTGGCGCTGAACATTCTGTGGCAGGGCTGGCACGTCATCGGCTCGTCGATGAACGGGCTGATGGACCGCGCGGTCGACACCCAGGAACATATCCGCATACGCGACATCATCTCGGCCAATTGCAAGGGCGCGCTCGAGGTCCACGACCTGAAGACGCGCATCGCCGGCCGCGCCACCTTCATCGAGTTCCACCTGGTCGTCGACGCCGACATGTCGGTCGGCGCCAGCCACGTCATCTGCGACCGCATCGAGGACGCGCTGCAGGCAGAGATCCCTTCCGTGCGGGTCATCATCCATGTCGAACCCGACGACGAAGCGAAACTGCCCAAAGGCACGACCGCCGTGCCGTTCGCGTGAGGCGATAGCGGGACGCCGCCATCCAAAACCTTGAGGTTGGCGGGACAGCACCCCCCTCTGTCCTGCCGGACATCTCCCCCTCAAGGGTGGAGATTGGATGTCGCTTCGGCTTTCGCCAATTTTCAAAGAAGAACGCTGTCGGTGAAGCTGCCGATCTCCCCCCTTGAGGGGGAGATGTCCGGCAGGACAGAGGGGGGTGCTGTCCCGCCGGCATCGCGTCTCTGAACTGCTACAGCCCGCAGGCAGCCTGCGGCATCGGCTCCAGCCGGTAGACCTTGTCGTCGGACATTGTGTCGCCCTCCGCCGAACACAGATCGATGATCGGCAGACCGCTGTTCGGGTTGGCCAGCATCATCGTGCCGTTGGCGCCGCGGCGAAGGAAGACCTCCTGTTGCCCGATATCGCAGGAGGCAGCACCCGTCTTCGCGCTCGCCGCGCAGCGCCACTGGTCGCCCTCGCCCTGACAGTTATAGACCTGCGTGACCTTGGCCGATTTCTGCCGCGTGGTAACCGAAACGGCGATATCGGCGCCGCTTGGCCAATTGGCCGGATCGCCCTCCTTGGCGAAAGACGCCAGCTCGACCGGTCCGCGGAAAACCCTGATCGACTGGGTCAGCTGATCGGGATGCGAGCCGAGATGCTCGGCGTCGTAGTCGCGTCCGTAGCAGAAGGGCTGGTCCGGCTTCAGCCGCTCGCGCAATGGCGGGCCAAGGGCCGGGTCGATCGGGTCGATGCGCGCGAACTCCGCCTTGCAGGTGGCGGCCGGCATCGGGTCGAGCCTGAAGCCGTTGTCGTCCTTGCCCAGCGCCTGCCTTTCATACTCCGCCTTGCCGAGCTCGTCTTCCGATCCCGCGTCGAGATAGAGGTCGGGCTGCACGTCCGAGACGATCAGCCGGCCTTTGTCGTCGACCTTCAGCGAAGCCATGGTGCGGTCGCAGTCCATGCCGCAACGGATCGGGCCGGTCTTGCCGTCCTCCGACTCATGACTGCACCAGCCGCCGAGCCATTCAGGCGCCTCGGCGCCGCGCACCGTCGTCGCCATGAAGCCATTGTAGGAGGAATCGATGCCGGTGCTTGGCTCCTCGTTTGGCCGGCTGACCGGATCGCGGCCGTAATAGAAGAAGATGCGCGTCACCTTCTGCTGCGGATGCGACTTGAGATGCGCGGCGTCATAGACGCGGCCGAAGCAGGCGTCCTTGCCGTCGGGGCTGAGCTCGGTGAGTTTGAGCGTGTCATCGGCGAAAGCAGAGCCGGCGACGGCGGCGAGCAAGGCAACCCCAACTCCGGCGCCCATCACGGTCCTTGATATCATGCTGGCTCCCCCTGCCCCGACAAGACATGGCGTGAACTTATGTTAGGATCGAGGCCGAGGCCACGCAATTTGCGCCGGCCGGCCAAATGGGAGATGAAGCCATGCGACGCCGCGATATTTTCCGCGTCGGTCTTGCCGGGGCCGCCGGGCTTTTCGGGCTGCGCCCCATCAAGGCCGCAGCTAGTGAAGTCAAGCCGGCGGCGGCCGAAGAGGAAAGGCAAAAGGTCGCCTATCACCTCAGCGACCTCGACAAGGTCAATTTCGTGCTCGGCAACATCAAGAACCACTTCGAAGGCACCGACGGCAAAGTCGACATCGCGCTTGTCGTGCACGGCCCAGCACTTGCCGCCTTCAAGTCGAAGGGCATATCGGCCGCCATTTCCGGGCGGTTCGCCGGCCTTGTCCAGGATGGGCTCAGCCCGCACGCTTGCGCCAACACCATGCACGGCATGGATATCGGCCTGGCCGACCTGCTCGACGGCTTCCATGCAGCCGACAGGGGCGGCGTCGTCAAGCTCGCCGAATTGCAACGCCAGGGCTACGCCTATCTCAGGCCATAGGGCAATTCCAGGAAAAGTGTGAAACGGCTTTCCGTCCGGAATTGCGTCAAGACAAAGAGGGAGCGGTTCGCCGTTTCCGTGAAACGGTGAACCGCTCTAAACTTTTACGGACTTGAATGCGAGGACTGCGAGGGCCTACGAAGAGCAGGCAGAGTCCCCCGGAGGAATAGACGTGCCAGCCACCACCACCCTTGTCAGCCCCTCTCTGGTCATCCCCGACCTTGCCGGAAAGGCGGTGCTGGTCACCGGCGCGTCGACCGGCATCGGCGCGGCGCTTGCACTTGCCTACGCCGCGCAGAAATGCCGCGTCGCGCTGCATTACAATTCGAGCCGCGCGGCTGCCGAAAACCTGGCCGCGACCATTCGCAACGGCGGCGGCGACGTGTTCCTCGCCCAGGGCGATTTCTCGATCCCCGCCGATGTCGAGCGCGTCGTCGAGGACAGTGCGCAACATTTCGGCCGGCTCGACGGCCTCGTCAACAATGCCGGCGGCATGCTCGGCCGCGTGCCCTATGCCGAGCAGACCGAAGCGCATTACGACGCGGTGATGGATCTCAACGCGCGTTCCGTGCTGACAGCTTCGCGCAAGGCGATCCCATGGCTGAAGCGGCAGGGCGGCTTCATCATCAACACCTCCTCGATCGCCGCGCGCAACGGCGCCGGTGGCGGCGCCGGCCTTTACGGCTCGGCCAAAGCCTTCGTCTCCAACGTCACGCGCGGCATGGCCAAGGAGCTGATCGGCTTCAACATCCGCGTCAACGCAGTGGCGCCCGGCACCATCGCCACCCCTTTCCAAGAGCGCTACTCGACCGACGACCAGATGAAGGGCATGATCGCCACCATCCCGCAGGGCCGCGCCGGCACGGCCGAGGACTGCGTCGGCGCCTATCTGTTCCTCTCCTCCGATCTGTTGAGCGGCTACATCATCGGCCAGGTGATCGAGGTCAATGGCGGGCAGTTGATGCCGTAGACGACGACCTGCATACTCCTGGTTGCGTCATCTCAACGGAGCAAAGCGAATGTACGGACTGATCGGCAAGATGCGGGCGATGCGCGGCCAGCGTGACGCAATGATGGATATCCTGCTCGCCAGCACCGGCGCCATGCCCGGCTGCCTGAACTACATCATCGCCACCGACCCGGCCGATGCCGACGCGATCTGGGTGACCGAGGTGTGGACCGACGCCGAAAGCCACAAGGCTTCGCTGCAGCTGCCCGAGGTCCAGGCGGCAATCGCCAAGGCACGGCCGATCATCGCCGGGTTCGAGTTCCAGGTGGAGACGCATCCTGTTGGCGGGTTCGGCTTGCCGGTGAAGGCGGAATAGAGGGAGAGGCCGGCGGGCCAGCGCCCCCCTCTGGCCTGCCGGCCATCTCCCCCTCAAGTGGGGAGATTGTCCGTCATCTCGGCTTTCGCCAATCGCCAAACGCCACAGGAATGAGCGGGGCCCTGGAACAGCCGATCTCCCCCCTCGTGGGGGAGATGTCCGGCAGGACAGAGAGGGGCGCGAAGGATCGCCACAGAAGCCGTAGTGCAGTCGTCACCCAAGGCCAACCCCGCAAAAAGGGTTCGCATTTTTTCGCGGCCGGTCTAAGAGCCCATCTATGGATTCTTCCCCCAACCCGCCGGCCATCGAGCACCCGGCGCGGATCCACAAGGCCTGGCAGTGGCCCGTCCTGGTGGTGGTCTCGGTGCTGTTTGCCGGCGCGCTGGAACTCGCCGCCCTGCCGGCCGCGCTCTTGATCGGACCGATGCTGGCGGCCATCGTCGCCGGCACCAACGGCGCCACGGTGCGCGTGCCGCGGGTTCTGTTCGGCTCAGCCCAGGCGGTCGTCGGCTGCCTGGTCGCCAGTTCCATCTCGGCCGATATCTTTCCCGTCTTCTACAAGGAATGGCCGCTGTTCCTTGGGGTCGTGATGGCGACGGTCGCGGCATCCAGCCTGCTCGGCTGGCTGATCAGCCGCTGGCGCATCCTGCCCGGCACCACCGCGGTCTGGGGCTCGTCGCCGGGCGCCGCCACCGCCATGGTGCTGATGGCCGATGCGTTCGGCGCCGACCAGCGCCTCGTCGCCTTCATGCTTTATCTGCGCGCAATCTGCGTCTCGATGACGGCAGCCCTGGTGGCCAAGCTCTGGGTCGACACCTCGGGCATCGAGGTGCCGGCCATCGTCTGGTTCCCACCGGTCGACCCGCAAGGCTTAGCCGCGACTTTCGGCGTGGCGCTGGTTGGCGGCCTCGCCGGCAAGATTTTCCGGCTGCCGTCGCCGTTCTTCCTCGGCACCTTCATTTTCGGCACCGTGATCCATCTTGGGCTCGGCGTGACCATGCAGTTGCCGCCCTGGCTGCTTGCCTTGAGCTATACGACGATCGGCTGGAGCATCGGCCTGAATTTCACCAGGGCCATTTTGCGCCACGCGGCCCGCGCGCTGCCGCAGATCGTCGGCTCGATCATTGCCCTGATCGGCTTTTGCGGCGGCCTCGCCTTCCTGATCAGCCGCCTGCTCGGCATCGATCCGCTGACCGCCTATCTGGCAACCAGCCCGGGCGGCATGGACAGCGTCGCCATCATCGCCGCCGCCGCGCAGCATGTCGACATATCCTTCGTCATGGCGCTGCAATCGGCACGCTTCCTGATCGTGCTTCTGGTCGGCCCAAGCGTGGCGCGGCTGGTGGCGAGAAGCCTGCGGGAGTAAAGACCAGCTGGGCTGCGTCAGCTGATCACCAGGCTCGATATACGCTCGCCGTCCAGCGTGAAGACCATATCGCCCTCGCCGTTGAAACCGTTGCCTTCGACGGCGATGCGAACGCGGCAGGTGCCGTCCGCTGCTGCGATGCCGAGGATGCTGAACCTGGACTGCACGCCGATATTGTCCGACTGGTTCCAGCGCGCAATCTGCTCGCGGCCCCGGAACGACCGGCCCCAGTCGCTCAGAAAGGCATCCGGCGTGAAACTGTCCAGGAAGGCTTCGGTGTCGCCGGCATTGGTGGCTTCGACAAAGCGGCGGATGGGATCGGGCGTGTCCATGTCTTTCCTCCTGGACCGGATTCCGGTGCTCTGGAAGGAGCGGCCGGATGGGACGATAGGGTAGTCCTCGAAGCATGACGCCGAAAATAAAAACCCGCCTCGGGAGGCGGGTCGTTGGAGCCAATTAGCACCATACCCAGATTAGTAGCATAGCTGCCGGCACAAAGCAAGAACAAAATGTGGCTACCCCGGACAATCGCGACAGGTTTGCGCCGCCCTGCGTGAAGGGCAGCGCCGGCATCGGTCATCCTTTTGATTGATTTCCCTGGCATCGAACAGCCCCAAGCTGACGGGCGTGCTCCCACTTGCCTCGCTTTGCCCGCTCCTGTATGAAAACCGCCATGAGCCCGCGCGCCACCTCTTTTGCGTCCCGTCCGACTGGCATTGCCGGCCAGACCGTTCGCGCGCTTGCCTCCACCCTGCTGCTTCTCGGCCTTATCGGCGATCGCCGGGTTCGCTGAAGGAGCGCCCGGCGGTCGAATTCGCCGCTCACGCGCACGCTCCTTGGCCAGTCTGCAAATTGGCACGTCACATCAAGCGAACGAAATTCTGGTAAAGGCGCCGCTCGCCACCAATCCGCCTGAAGCTGGATCCGCGAGCCGCCGGGAGAAAAGACGATGAACGCACGAGAAGATATCCGTCTGAACGTAGAGGAAACCGCCAAGCCCGCGAGGGGCATGCCGGACGCTGCCCGCAAATACCAACCCTATCCGACCGTCGGCCTTGCCGATCGCACCTGGCCTTCGAAAGTGATCGACAAGGCGCCGATCTGGTGCTCGGTCGACCTGCGCGACGGCAACCAGGCGCTGATCGATCCGATGGGCCAGGAACGCAAGGCGCGCATGTTCGCCCTGCTGCTCGACATGGGCTTCAAGGAGATCGAGATCGGCTTCCCGTCGGCCTCGCAGACCGATTTCGATTTCGCCCGCTGGTGCATCGAACAAGGCAACGTGCCCGCCGACGTCTCGCTGCAGGTGCTGGTACAGTGCCGGCCGGAACTGATCACCCGCACTTTCGAGGCGCTCAAGGGCGCCACCAACCCGATCGTCCATTTCTATAACTCGACCAGCGAGCTGCAGCGCCGCGTCGTCTTCGAGAAGGACGTCGCCGGCATCAAGCGGATCGCCACCGATGCGGCCAAGATGATCACCGACATGGCGGCGAAGGCCGGCGGCGGCTACCGTTTCGAATACTCGCCGGAGAGCTTTACCGGCACCGAGCTCGAAGTGGCGCTGGAGATCTGCAACGCAGTCACCGAGATCGTCAGGCCGACGGCGGAAAACAGGCTGATCATCAACCTGCCCTCCACGGTCGAGATGTCGACGCCCAACATCTATGCCGACCGCATCGAATGGATGTGCCGCAATCTCGACAATCGCGAGAACCTGTTGATCTCGCTGCACCCGCACAATGACCGCGGCACCGGCATCGCCACCACCGAACTCGGCCTGATGGCGGGCGCCGACCGCGTCGAAGGCACGCTGTTCGGCAATGGCGAGCGCACCGGCAATGTCGACATCGTCACGCTGGCGCTCAACATGTACACGCAAGGCGTCGATCCCAAGCTCGACTGCTCCGACATCAACCGCATGAAGGACGTCTACGAATACTCCAACCAGCTGAAGATCCCAGAGCGCCATCCCTATGTCGGCGAGCTCGTCTACACCGCCTTTTCCGGCTCGCACCAGGACGCCATCAACAAGGGGATGAAGGCGCTGCGCAAGGCCAACACGCCGCATTGGGAGGTGCCCTACCTGCCGATCGACCCGGCCGATGTCGGCCGCAGCTATGAAGCTATCATCCGCATCAACTCGCAGTCCGGCAAGGGCGGTATCGCCTATGTGCTGCATGCGGATTACGGCCTCAACCTGCCGCGCAACCTGCAGATCGAGTTCAGCCAGGCCATCCAGGCGATCACCGACGCCGAAGGCAAGGAAGTGCCGGCCAGGCGCATCTACGAGCGCTTTCTCGATACCTATGTCGACCAGCCCGGCGCGCGGCTGAAGTTCCTCGACCACCACACCTACCCCGACACCGAGGTCAAGGGCCGGCGCGTGGTCGAAGCGGTGATCCTCGACAAAGGCAAGGAGGTGACCATATCAGGCACCGGCACCGGCCCGATCGACGGCTTCGTCGATGCGCTGTCGCGCCATGTCGGGGTGCCGATGTCGGTGCTGGATTATTCCGAGCATTCCATGCAGCGCGGCTCGAATGCCTCGGCCATTTCCTATGTCGAGATGGAACATCCGGGCGGCAAGCTGTTCGGAGCCGGCATCAACACCAACATCGTCGCCGCCTCGCTCGAAGCCGTGGTTTCGGCCGCCAACCGCATCGTCGGCCGAAAGCTCGGCTAGCCGAGACTGCCAGACTCGCGCCATCGGCCCACCGGACTTTTATCCGGTGGGTACGCTATCGCACCATAAGCACACGCTTGTAAGCCGCCGCCAGCGCTATATGATTGTACCTCAACCTGTGCCGAATTCGAAGGGATCGACACTTGCAGCATACCACGCCTGCCGCCCCCGCAGTGCGCGAAACGCTGGAGCGATTGCTTGCCAGCGAAACGTTCGGACGATCCGAGCGCGCGCGCAAGCTGCTCCGCTATCTCGTCGAGCGCGAGCAGGCAGGCGAAGCCGACCGGCTCAAGGGCTTCTCCATAGCGATGGACGTCTTCGGCAAGGACGGCGATTTCGATCCGTCGACCGATGCGGTGGTGCGGGTGCAGGCCGGCAGGCTGCGCGAGCTTCTGCAGCAGTATTTCGCCAATGAGGGCGTTGCCGAACCGGTCCGCATCGCCATTCCGCGCGGCGGCTATGTTCCATCCTACGAACTCAATGCCATTCGCTTGCCGGCGGAGGTGGAGGCAAAGAGCAAGCCGCAGCCAGCGACAGAGGAGGCGGCGACGACCGCCCCGCCCGGATCGCTGGAGGACGCCCGCAACCGGACACATCCGGCTGCATTGCTGAGCGTTCCAGCCGTCGCCCCTGCTGCACCTTCGCTGCAGCGCCATTTGCAATTCTTCTGGCTGGCGATCGCGCTAGTCATCCTCATGCTGGGTGTGCTGATCCTTCGCCAGGGCAGCGTGGTGTTGCTGACCGGCGGCGACACGGCGGTCGAGACCGCGGTGGCGACCGCCAGCATTGCAGCGCCTCCGGTTGAAAACCTTCCCCAGGTCTACATCGCCATCAAGGCCGACAGCGACGTGGCTCGCCGTGTCGCCGCATCGCTGCGCGCCGGCCTTAGCGGCTTCGACACCATCAATTTCATCGGCCGTGATGCCGACAGCCCGCCCGATCCAGTTACCGACGCCGCCAGCTTCGTATTCGATGTCCTGCCCGGGCCGCGCAGCGGCGACATCATGCTCGAGCTGCAAAGCGTGGCAACAGGCCGCGTGCTGCTGTCACGCAACCTGACCGCCGGCGACAGCGCGAACACCGCCATCGAGGACCAGATCTCCGGCATTTTGAGCTCGGCTCTTCCCGCCTCGGGCACGATCTACAACTACATCGAGCAGAGCGGCATCCAGACCGGGCTGACGGCGTGCCTGGTGCTCAACGGCAAATATTATCTCGACCAGAACGCCCAGACGCACGAAGCCGCCTACCGCTGCCTCGAAGATCTTGCCAACGGGAAGGCGAAGTCGTCGCTCGTCTATTCGGAACTCGCGTCCTTGCATCTTGAAGCGGTCACCGACCACTATCCCTACCCCGCCGACGCGACGATCGACAAAGCGATGACGTTTGCCCATCGCGCCATCCAGATGGGCCCGACCAGCCCCTACGCGCACCGCGCCCTTGGTTATCTCAACTCGCGCATGGGCGATTCCGCGGAATCGATCCGCTGGATGCGCAAGGCCTATGAGCTCAATCCCTACGATCTCGCAATGGCCGCCGCCTATGGCTACGGGCTGGTTTTCGCCGGCAGGTACAGCGAGGGCACCCCGATCATCGCTCACGCGGTGGACATCGCCAGCGCCCATCCGACATGGTGGGATTACGGGCTGTTCGCCGGAGAGTTCATGATGGGCGACATGAACAAGGCGACGCTTGCCGGCGACGGCTTGCGAACGACGGAAATGAAATCGCATTATCTGGCCGCGCGGCTGATCGGTGCCAAGGCTGCCGGCCGCGAGAAGCTGGCGAGCAGGCTGCTGCAGGAACTGACCACCAAATTCCCGAAATTCGCAGCCGATCCGCGCGCAACCTTCGTCGAACGAAGATATCCCGCCGATCTGACCAACCGGCTGGTGGAAGCCCTGCGCGCCGCCGGGCTTGGCGGCGCCAGCTGACGTCTCCGGGCGCGTGCACGACGTCAGGTGATCGCGAAGATTTTACTGGCCATCCGGACGGCCAAAGCGCAATTCAGACACAATTTGAACCGGCCAATCCGATCCCACATAGGTCTTATCGCGCATAAGACTGATCTCCGCATAAGTCTGACCTCCCACAAAGACTGATCCGCATAAGACCGCCCCCGGCATCCTGACTGATCCCGGCACCAAGCCATAAAGTTTGCATGACCCCATCCCTGTACGCCGCCGAACGGGGCACCGGCCCGACAATCATCGCCTTGCTGCATGGTTTCGGTGGCTGCCACGACGATTGGCGCGAGGTGGCCGCGTCCCTGGCACTCGGCGCGCGGACGTTGGCCTATGATCTGCCGGGGCATGGGCTGTCACTCGATTTTCCGGGCGGCGGTCCGGCCAGGATTGCAGCCAGTGCCGTCCTTGCGGATTTTTCCGCTCGCGGGATTAAGCGGGCCCATCTCGTCGGCCATTCGATGGGCGGCGCCGTGGCCGCCCTGATGGCATTGAACGAGCCGGAAAAAATAGCCTCGCTGACGCTGCTGGCGCCGGGCGGTTTTGGTCCTGAGATCAATGGTCCGCTGCTTCGTCGTTACGCCGCCGCTGCCGGCACGGATGAAATCCGCGCCTGTCTTGCCGCCATGTCGGGACCACAAAGCCGGCCTTCGCAGCATAGGGTCGATCTCGTCAACGAGATGCGGCAGCGTCCCGGTCAGCTACGGACACTTGTCGAGCTCGCGGCCGCCATGACCAGGGATGATCGGCAAGGCGTCATCCCAAGCGAGCGGCTTGAAACGCTGAATATGCCAGTCATGGTGGTTTGGGGAACCGACGACGCGATGCTGCCCGTCAGCCAGGCGGACGGCCTGCCGAAGCATTTTCATCTGCACCACGTGCTGGAAGCCGGCCATATGCTGGTCGAGGAAGCGCCCGGCCTGGTCGTCGAGGCTGTCCGTTGCAACATGCGGCGCCGAAGCAGGCGACTTCGTCCAGAATTGGCTGCGGCGGCGAGCTGATCCGTCCTCGCGCGGGACGGCCGCGGCGCAGGTGCTCCTTCCACCGAACCCTTGCCGGCCCGTCGATCTGGTAAGTGCATTTTGCCGGCGGCTGTGTTAATTCGGTGTTAACCAAACCCGCGAGGCAACGCCGATGAAGGACGCAGGCGAGAACATCACCCAGATCGATCAGTCGCGAAAACTGTCCGATGCCATTCGCGACGTCAAGAACGCCTTCGCCGACCGCGACGATGTCGTCGTCGACATGCGCGAAGCGCATCGCATGCGGCTTGATCTGCTTGCCGCCGAACTCGCGCCGGTCTTCGGCGACGTGCCCACCGACATGGACAGTTTCGACTTCGCCGTCTCGTCCGGCCTGCAGCCACGGCTGTGGATCGACGCCGTCAGCCATGTCGCCATGGGACGCGACCGCCGCACCTACCGCTTTCTCAAGGACACGCGCATCGGCCGCGTCGTCCTCGCCGAATCGACCGACATGAAGGTCGTTGCCGACCAGGTGACGCGCTATGTCGCCGAGCGCGTTGTCGAGCGCCAGAGAATGATGGAAGGCGGCATCGAGCAAGCCGTCGCCGGCCTTAAACGCGCCCTGGTGGCGGAGGCCGAGCCGCCGCTGCAGATCGCCGCGCGCAGCAACGGCTGGTCGGCGTTCTTTTCCGGCCTCGGCCTGATCGCCGCCGGCGCCCTGGTCGGCCTGGCGATTTCGCTCGTGCTGTTCTGGGATCGCATCGTCGCGATGAAAATAAGCTTCTGAAGCGGTTCAGCGTTTCACCGAAGTGCTGAACGGCTCTATCTCTTTGTTTTGACGCAATTCCGAAAAACCGCTTCACACTTTTCCTGGAATTGCTCTAGCCATCGACGCCTCGGCCTCGACGCCAAGCTCCAGCGTCTGCAGGTCGCTGGGCGGCAATGCCGGCCCGGTCAGGCCGCGGCGGGTCAGCCTGATCCGCCAATTGTCCTTTTCACCGTCAATGTCGAGCAGATTGTATTGCGCCGGCGCATGCGAACTGCCGGGGGCCTGCCCGGCGGCGGCGACGCCGACCACCGGGATTTTTGTCTTGCGGGCGCCGATGAAGAACAGCGACGGCACATGCGAATGGCCATGCAGCACAAGTTCGGCGCCGTGCCGGTGAAGCACCCTGTGGAAGCGCGAGATGCCGAACAGCCGCTTGTTCTGCGAAACGGCGCCGCGCATCGGCGGGTGGTGGATCATGATCACCCGGAACAGGCCGCGCTTGCCTGTGGCGTCGAGCATGCCGCGCAGCCGTTCCGCCTGGCCTTCCAGAAAGAAGCCGTTGGCCATGAACGGAGCCGTGGCGCGCGCCGTGGAGACGCCGATCAGCGCAACATCGCCGCGTACGCGCAGATACGGAAAGGTGTTGCGGTCGACCGGCGTATTGACGCCGTCGCCGGTCATCCACGCCGCCCACGACCGGCAGGTCTTGTCGAAGGCGCCCGGCACATAGGCGTCATGGTTTCCCGGCACGACGGACACGTCGTTGGGCGAGCCCAGCGTCTCCAGCCAGTGCTTGGCCATCTCGAGTTCGCCGTCGAGCGCCAGATTGACCAGGTCGCCCGTGATGGCGAGATGGTCCGGCCCGCTGGCCTTCATGTCGGCGACGATCGTGTCGATGACGGCGTCGTGCATGTGGCGGCGGCGGTTGCGCTGCCAATTGACGTAGCCGACCACGCGCTTGGAGGCGAGATCGCGATAGGTTACATCGGGGAGCGGCCCCAGATGGACATCGGAAATATGCGCGAGCCTGAACATCTTTTCTTCATAGGCGAGGCGCGCGCCGCTTTCCACTCACGGTTTCGCGGACGATGACGACGCCGGATCCGGAGCAAGCGCTGCGCCAGACCGGATGGCCGGGCCTCAGGGCAAGGCTGTTTCACCTGTATTTCGTACTGCGGCGGCCGATGACGCTCGGCGTGCGCGGCTTGATTCACGACCGCCCCTCCAATTCCGTCTTCCTCATCCGCCATACCTATGTTCCTGGCTGGCACCTGCCCGGCGGTGGCGTCGAGTTGGGCGAGACGATGATCGAAGCGCTGACACGCGAAGTCTTCGAGGAAGGCAACATCGCGCTGACCGGACCGCCGGTGCTGAAGTCGCTGCATTTCAACCGCCGCGCCAGCCGCCGCGATCATGTCGGCCTTTATCTGGTCGAGGAGTTCGACCAGCCAGCACCCAAGCTGCCTGACCGCGAGATCGCCGAAGCCGGCTTCTTCCCGCTCGACCGCTTGCCTCAGGGAACGACGCCGGCAACTTTGCGACGGATTGCCGAGGTTTTTGATGGCGCAGCGGTATCGCCTTACTGGTAAAATCAGGCAGCCTTCCTGAACCTGTCGCGGTCATGCGGCGCGCCATAGTCGAGCTCTGGCCCGACCGGCACGATGCGCGTCGGGTTGATCGTCTCGTGGCTGCCGTAATAATGCGCTTTGATGTGGTGCAAATTCACCGTGCCGGCAACGCCCGGCACCTGGTAGAGGTCGCGCAGATAATTCGACAGGTTCGGATAGTCGGCGATGCGGCGCAGATTGCATTTGAAATGGCCAACATAGACCGGGTCGAAGCGGACCAGTGTCGTGAACAGCCGCCAGTCCGCCTCTGTGATGCGGCCGCCAACGAGATAGCGCTGCTTTGACAGGCGGTCCTCCAGCGTCTCGAGCGCCGAGAACAATTCGCCGAACGCCTCCTCGTAGGCTGTCTGCGTGGTGGCGAAGCCGGCACGGTAGACGCCATTGTTGACCGCGGGATAGACCAGCGCATTGACCGCATCGATCTCGCCGCGCAACGGTTCCGGATAGAAATCGAGCTTGGCATCGCCCCATTCGTCGAACGCCGAATTGAGCATGCGGATAATCTCGGAGGATTCGTTCGAAACGATGGTCTGCTCGCGTTTGTCCCACAGCACGGGAACGGTGACGCGGCCCGAATAGCCGGGATCGGCCCTGGTGTAGATCTGGTGCAGGAAATCGAGGCCGTAGAGCGTGTCGCCGGTGGCGCCGTCCTCGGCCAGGAACGTCCAGCCGTCGGCGCCCATGAAATGATGGACGACCGAGATGGAAATCACGTCCTCGAGTTTCTTGAGCACGCGAAAGATCAGCGTCCGATGCGCCCACGGGCAGGCGAGCGAGACATAGAGGTGATAGCGGCCGGGCTCGGCCTTGAAGCCGCGTTTTCGTCCTTCGGCCGGCGCGCCGTCGCGGGTCACCCAGTCGCGCCACTGTGACTGCGCGCGCACGAATTTCCCGCCGCTCTCCCCGGTATCGTACCAGCGGTCCTGCCATTGGCCTTCGACTAGCAATCCCATGAAATATCCTTTCGCGTTCCTACCCGATGTAGGGCAGCAAGCGGCCCCGCGGAAATCCTCGACGCTGAACAGATCGTCAACGGCTGCGTCGAGTGCGTGTCGGCTGCGCCGGCCGATTGCGGCGGCTGAAAATTGGTGGTAGCGGACATCCACATGTTTGACTTTGCCGTGATCCGGTTCGACCGACGACGAAAGAGCGCCCGCGCTTGATGAAGCGCTGACTGGCGAACGCTGCCGCTTGCAGCAAACCTTTCCTCGTATACCGGAACGCAAAGACCATGAGCCTTGCCGACGTGAAATACCTGCCGGAAACTCCGGCGCATGATCCTGAAATCGAAGCCATCAACAACGAGGCTTTCGGGCCGGGCCGTTTCGTGCTTGCCGCCTACAAGATCCGCCAAGCTGGCTCGCACGAACGCGCTTTGTCATTCGTGGCCGTCGACGGCGCAATCGTCGTCGCCTCGGTACGGATGACGCGTATCGCCGCCGGTGCCGGCCGCGCGCTGATGCTCGGGCCGCTCGCCGTGCGGCCGGCCTTCAAAAATCTCGGCATTGGCCGCAAGCTGGTGGCAATCGCGCTGGAAGCCGCCGCCAAGGCCGGCGCGCCGGCCGTGATGCTGGTCGGCGACGAACCCTATTACGGCCCGCTCGGCTTCAAGAGGCTGCCGCGCGGGCAGATCTCGATGCCGCGTCCGGTCGATCCCGATCGGCTTTTGGCGCACGAGATCATGCCGGGCGCGGTGGCAAGGCTGGTGGGCGAGGTTTGCCACGCCGACCAGGCAAGGATTGCCGAGCACATCGCCGCGATGGCGTGACCGTGCCGGCGCTGTTGCACGGTGGCTTCGCAGCATTAGTCTGGGCAGGGAGGCGAACGTCAAGATGAACCCGAACGGCCAGATTGCGATCGTCACCGGCGGCGGCTCTGGCCTTGGCGAGGCGACGGCGCGCGCTCTTGCCGTCCGTGGCGCCAGGGTTGCCGTCCTCGATCTCGGCATTGACCGGGCGGCCAAGGTGGCGGCCGACATCGGCGGCATCGCCGTCCAATGTGATGTGAGCAACGCGGAGAGCGGTGCCGCTGCTGTCGCGGGAGTGGGTGAGACGCTCGGCGAGCCGCGCATTCTGGTCAATTGCGCCGGCATCGCCATCGGCTTGAAGACGATCGGCAAGGATGGAGCGCACCCACTCGATCAATACCGCAAGGTGATCGAGGTCAATCTGATCGGCACCTTCAACATGATCCGCCTGGTCGCCGACCGGACCGCGAGGCTCGAACCGCTACAGGGCGGCGAGCGCGGCGTGATCGTCAACACCGCATCGGTCGCGGCCTATGACGGCCAGATCGGCCAGGCGGCCTATTCCGCGTCCAAGGCTGGCGTCGTCGGCATGACGCTGCCGGTGGCGCGCGATCTCGCCCGCTTTGGCATTCGCGTCTGCACCATCGCGCCCGGCATCTTCAGGACGCCGATGATGGCCGGCATGCCGCAGGAGGTGCAGGATTCGCTCGGCGCCGCAGTACCCTTCCCTTCCCGTTTGGGCGAGCCTTCGGAATACGCGGCACTTGTCTTGCACATCGTCGAGAACCAGATGCTCAATGGCGAGACCATTCGCCTCGATGGCGCCATCCGCATGGCGCCGAAATAAAAGCGACGGTGGTGCTTTGGACGAACCCAGGAAAGACGTGATCCGCGCGACCGACGCCGAGGCGATCAGGCTGGCAAAGACGCTGATCCGCAGCGCCCGTTTCGGCGCGCTGGCGGTGCTCGAACCAGGGACCGGTTCGCCGCTGGCCAGCCGGGTCGGCGTCGCCACCGACATCGACGGTACGCCATTGATCCTGGTCTCGATGCTGTCCGCCCACACCGGCGCTATCCTTGCCGACCCGCGCTGCTCGTTGCTCGTCGGCGAACCCGGCAAGGGCGATCCGCTGGCGCATCCGCGACTGACGCTCGTCTGCCGCGCCGTCCGGCTCGAACGCGGATCGAACGAACACGCCCGCGCCGAGCGGCGCTACCTCAACCACAATCCCAAGGCGAAGCTCTATGCCGGACTCGGCGACTTCTCGATCTTTCGGGTCGAACCGGAGCGCGCCAGCCTGAACGGCGGCTTCGGCAAGGCCTATCTGCTCGACCGCACCGATCTGGTCGCGACGGGAGCGATCGTCGAAGAGCTTGCCGTCGGCGAGCAATCGGCACTCGACCATATGAACGCCGACCATCTCGATGCGATTGCCCTCTACGCAAGTTATTTCGGCGGGGCCGGGGGCGACGGCTGGATCGTCACCGGGTTCGACGCCGACGGGATGGATCTCGTATCCGGCGACAATGTCTGTCGGGTTTTCTTCCCCGAGCCGCTGGCAGCGGCACGCGACCTCAGGCCTGTCCTGGTCGATATGGCAAAGGCCGCCCGATCGGCAAATTAATCACAGCCGGGCAGTTAATCGGCTTGCATGGAAAGCAAGCCTTGAGATTTGAGCGAAATGTTCTACCTTTGCGAGTGACGCTGAATCGCTGGCGTGCATCTATAGGGAAAGTCTATGGAATCCGACGCTATTGCCCCCATAGCGGCGGATGAGCAAGAAGGCATGGGGGATCTATGGTCTCGAACAAACTAGTCGCCAACGCCGGAACCGCGGCTGCGTTTCTGACGCTGATGGGCAACGAAAAACGTTTGTTGATCATGAGCTATCTGGCCGAGGGCGAGATGTCGGTCGGCGCCATAGCCGAGAAGGTGTCGCTCAGCCAATCCGCCCTGTCACAGCATCTGGCCAAGCTCAGGGCTTCCGACCTTGTCGAGACCCGCCGCGATCGGCAAATGATCTATTATTCCTGCAAATCCGGGGCGGTGCGCGAATTGCTGCATATGCTGGACGGCATTTTTGGCGAAGGTGAACTGTCGCAGATGGCTCACCGGCTGCGTCGCGCCGGGACTTGAGCGGCCGAGGCGGAGAACACCCCGCCAAATCCGCTTGCCGCCAAATCCGCCTTGCTGCCAAATCCGCCTTGTTGCCAAGTCAGCCTTGCTACTGAACACGCTCGTCGGCGGCCTGCGCAATCTCCTCCTTGAACTCGACCTTCGTGCCCGGCTGCACCATCGAGGCAAGGTCTTCGGCATCCCAATTGGTCAACCGGATGCAGCCATGCGAAAAGGTCGTGCCGATCTTGCCGGGTTCGGGCGTGCCGTGGATGCCGTAGCTTTCGATGGAAAGGTCGATCCAGACCGATCCCACGGGATTGTTCGGCCCGGCAGCGACGGTGAAGGGCCGCTTGGTCTTGACCCCCTTGAAAGCGAAGTCCGGATCGTAGTGATAGGTAGGGTTGTGCACCACGCGCCTGACCTCTGCCATGCCGCTTGGCGCCGGCTTCTCCTCGCTCCCAATCGAGGCGGGGTAGACCGCCAGCCATTTGCCGGCACGGTCGAGCACCCGCACCAGGCGAGCGCCCTTGTCGACCTCGATGGTGGCGACGCCGGCGGGAGGGTCGCCCCTGTCGACATCCGGCACCACCAAGGTCCTGCCGGGCTTCCTGAGGCTGGTGCCCGGATTGAGCATTCTCAGCAATTGTTCGCTGATATGGAAGCGCTCGGCCAACCTCTCCACCGCATTGCGGTAGCCGAGCCGCCGCAAGCGGGCCATCCTCTCCAAGCGGGCGGGAATACGCCGGGTGAACGGTCCACGCACATCCTTGCGCATCACCTCATAGGTCGCCAGCACCGGCTTGGCGGAGGTTGCGATGAGTTTGCTCCAGGTCTGTGGACTGAGCTTGCCATCGGGCGGAAGTCCGTTTGCCGCCTGAAACGCGGCGACGGCCTTGGCGAAGTTCTGGGAAAGGCGACCGTCGATCAGGCCCGGCGAGAAGCGGGCGCGATCCAGAAGGATCTGCGCCTTCAGCAGCATCGGATCGACACCCTTCGGTTCGCCGACAGTGAATTGGGCCTGATTGACGGTGGCCGGATCGAGCTTGGCGGCGCGGGCCACGCCGCATGCAAGGGCAAGCGTGGCGGCAAAGACGACGAGGAGCCTGATCATCGATGTCCTTCCAGGACCGCAGCAGGAGCCCGCTTCTATGACGCGGCATGGCCCTGTGCGGTTCCCTCGCCCCATCGAAATTCTGCAGAAGCGGCTTTGCCGAAGAGCCGTGCCGCGGGAATCAATATTCCCCGTCGCCAAAGCCCGGGCAGATTCCATCCTGGCCCGGCGCCCGGTGACTGGATAACCGTTAGAACGGCGTGCATCCATTTGGACGCTGAGATACGGTCTGAGCTTCGGATCCGGCATCATGCCTTCCGAAACCGAATCCCGATTCGTGGCCGACGCCATGGTCCGCCGAGGAAGCCATGGATCCGATCCGCATAGACGACCCGCACGATCCCCGCGTCGCAGCCTACCTCGACATCCGGGAGCGAGATCTTGCCGGCCGGCAAGGCCGTTTCGTCGCCGAAGGCAAGGTGGTGCTCGACACGCTGCTCGCCGCCCGGCGCTTCGAGGCAGAATCGGTGCTGGTACTCGAAAACCGGCTGGCTGGCCTCGATGACGTCTTGCGCAAGGCGCCTGCCGGGCTTCCGATCTATGTCGCATCCGGCGAAATCATCGACAGGATTGCCGGATTCCACATGCATCGCGGCATATTGGCGATCGGCTGCAAGGGCGCGGCCATCTCCGCCGAGGCCTTGCTTGGCGCACTGCCCGCCCGCGCGCTGATCGTGGTGCTGGTCGGCATCGCCAATCATGACAATATGGGCTCGATCTTCCGCAATGCCGCGGCCTTTGGCGCGGATGCCGTGCTTCTCGACCCGACCTGCTGCGATCCGCTGTACCGCAAGGCAATCCGCGTTTCGGTGGGTGCGGCCTTGAAGGTCCCCTTCGCCTGCTTTGCCGATACCGCCGGCTGCACCGCAATGCTCGACCAGCAAGGTTTCAGCCAATTCGCCTTGTCGCCGCGCGGGCAGATCGACATTCGCGATGCCGAGAGAAACGAGCGGCTGGCGCTCTATCTCGGCACCGAGGGCGAAGGCCTGCCGGAAAGCCTGCTTGCCCGCCTGCAGACGCTGCGGATCGGTATGGCGCAAGGCTTCGACAGCCTGAACGTCGCCGCCGCGTCAGCCATCGCGCTGCATCATTTTTCCGGAGCCTGATGCAGGCTGCGCAAAAGTGTGCGGCGGTTTTGCGATAACTTAAAGCACGTCTGATGAGGCCGGTCGAACGCGACGCGCTTCAGAGCCGCCGCGCTCGCGCTTGCGGTATCTCAGTCGGTCGAAGCGGCCTTCTGCAGCGCCCGCACCCGATCGGCAAGGCTGCGTCCGCCGCTCCCCGGCCGCGTATCCTCAGCCGCTGCGAGCGCCCGGGCGATCGGCGAATCCGGCCCGTCGAGCTTTGCCGTCAAGGCCACGACTTGCGCCGCCAGATCGTTCATCTCTTCGCGCAATACCGCGCTGGCGCTGCCGGCATCATCTCCGGCCCGTGATTTCGACGTTTCGACGGCAGCAAGATCTGTCTTCAGCCGCCTGTTCTCGCGTGCCAGCGATGTCAGCCTGGCCTCCAGCCGCTCGCGGTCGGCGTCGAGCTTGGCGGTTGTCTTTTCGATGTCGCCGTTGGCGGCCACATTGACCTGACTGCCTGGCACGCCGGCAAGACCCCCCGCAGGCGCCCTTTCAGCGCTTTTCGGCTTTTCGCGAAGGCGCACCAGTTCCTTCTCGCGGCGCTCCAGCCTGTCCTCGCGATCGGCCAGCGTGGCGAGCAGCCGCTCGATTTTCTTTTCCAGGTCGCCGGTTCTTTTCTTCTCGGCCTTCAGCGCGTCCCGCAAAGCCTTGCTTTCGGCTGCCAATTCCTGGCTGCGCCTGTCCGCCTCCTTGCGCTGGCCGCGCAGCAGCGAAATGTCGCTCGCCAGCTTCTGCAGCTCGGATTCGCGCGCCACCAGCTCGATCTGCCGGCTGCTGGATGAGAAACTGGCGTCGTCATACATGTGCTCCAGTTTCCGCAGTTCGAGCCCACGCTTTTCGAGGGCGCGTTCGGTCTCCGCAAGCCGCTCCGACAGCTGCTGCAGCTGCTCATCGCGCTTGCGAAGCTCCTCGCCCCTGGTTGTAAGATCGGCGACGACCCGGTTCTTGTCCTGCCGCTCGGCCGCCAATTCCTTGAGGGCTTCGCGGTCGCGGCCGATCTCGACCAGCTGTTCGGCGGCCTTCTCGCGCAATGACTTGACGGTCATTTCAAGCCGGCGCACCGAAACCGCGAACTCGGCGCGAATGCGATCCTTGTCCGCCTGGATCTCGGCCAGCGTCAACGGCATCGAACCCTCGACGCGCTTGCTCGTCAGCGCCACCGCCCGCCGCCACACGGCCGGAGCAATCATCAGCGCCAGAAAGCCCGCGCAGAAAAAGCCAAGAACAAAGAACAGGATCGACTGGACCAAGATGACTATCCGTTGTGCATGGCAACCGCCAAAGGTCGACTTTGCCATCTTCGCATGACGGAAATCCGGCGCCACGGCAAGAGTATGCCGCGGCAAAGCTCGGGCCGCGGGATCACAGGCCCAATCGCCGTCGCTCCGTCATGCCGGTCAGAACGGATTCCAGGTCGCGCGCTGGGTGAGCTTGAGGTAGCCGAGATTGACGCCGAGACGGGCGCCGACGCCGGTACGGATCGGCACGAGCAGCACATTGTTGTTCTTCAGCACGTTGAAACCGACGCCGGCGACGACATAGGCGGAGCCGGCGACGCCGCCAAAACGGTTATAGAGGCTGCTCACATCGTCCAGATTGTAGACCAGCATCATGACGCGCGAGCCCTCGCCGCCGAAATCCCAGCCGAGCGACGGGCCTTGCCAGAACACTTTGTGATCGCCGGCATTCTTGGTGTAGAGCGTGCCTTCGCCATAGGTCAGGCCACCGATCAGCGCCCCGGACCCCTCCTCGCCGAGCAGATAGCCGTTCGGCAAGCCATAGGTGGCGAAAATCTTCTCGACGACGGTGGCGAGCCCGCCCGATGTCGCACCGAAGAATTTATGACCGGAATCGACGATCTCCTGGGCCGTGTATTCCTGCGCCCGCGCCGCCGATGCCGAAAAGGCGACAAGGCCGATGAGCGCGATCGTCATTGAGATGACACGGAAAAAAGTCCGGTCGTAGAATCGGGAAACCATGCTTCCAATCTCCGTCAGGGAGCACTTTCGCCGACGCCTCGCATCCGTACGGCTCTTTGGCGGCCGTTAAGGATGACTGTTAGGGGCAAACTATGCCGTAATCCTTTTTCAACCATTAAACTCTCACATGAAGATGGCGGTTCGAAGGCTGTTTTGCATCGCCCGCGCAGCACCCTGCTGCGTGAACACACCATTTTCGACAATCAAAATTTTGGATTTGTTGCTGCACGCATAAGCGCTGTGTATTCAGAATGCTTGGGAGAGAGCGTGATTCGTGTTGACAGGCGTGATCATGACCGCCCGGTCATTGTGTTGTGAAATTTGCAGGGATTTTTGCCGATGGCCGAGCTTTTCACCCTTTCCGCACCCGACCTGGCGGCGCTTTTGTGCAGCCGGGTCTGCCACGACATCATTTCGCCGGTCGGCGCCATAAACAACGGGCTTGAGCTGCTCGACGAGGGCGGCGCCGACGAAGACGCCATGAAACTGATCCGCCAAAGCGCCAAAAACGCTTCCGCCCGCCTGCAATTCGCCCGCATCGCCTTCGGCGCCGCCGGTTCCGCCGGCATGCTGATCGACACCGGGGATGCCGAGGCCGTGGCCATCGCCTTCCTGAAGAACGAGAAGCCGGAACTGGTCTGGAACGGGACCCGTGCGCTGTTGCCCAAGAACAAGGTCAAGCTGCTGCTCAATCTCATCCTCGTCGCCAACGCCGCCATTCCGCGCGGCGGCAGGCTGGCGGTCACGCTGGAGAACCTGGAGACCGAGCCGCGCTTTGCGCTCGCGGCGAGCGGCCCGATGCTGCGCGTGCCGCCCAAATTCCTGGAATTGCATTCCGGCAACAGGCCGGACGAGCCGATCGACGCGCATTCGGTGCAGCCCTATTACACGCTGCTCCTGGCCCGCGAAGCCAACATGACGATTTCGATCCACGCGACCGCCGACGAGATCGTCCTTTCCGCAGCCTGAAGTTCTCCGAAAGAGCGGGGAAAGTATTTTCTCCAAGTCATATTTACGGCGTGGTCTTAATATCTGTGAGACGCGCTTGCGGATTGATTGCGTGAAGCATTGCGAAAGAAGATTTCACTAAAAACACCTTCAGGAAAATTTTACCTAACGGCTTTTCGGCTTCTTTACCAGATCGGCCTATGTTCCCCGGCAGATGCCACGACGCTGCCGGTTCGCCAAACGGCAAGAGGGTCCGGGAATGAAACGCTGCATGTTCGTCGATAATTCGAGCGTCATCAGGAAGGTCGCAAGGCGTATCCTGGGCGGTTCCGGCATGATGGTGATCGAAGCCGCCAGCGGCCACGAGGCGATCGAGATGTGCGCGGCCGACATGCCTGATATCATCGTCGTCGACGGCGCCTTGCCGGACATGCAGGCGCAGGACCTCATCCGCCGCGTGCGCGCCATCGAAAGCCCGGTATTGCCGCAGGTTTTGATTTCGCTGGTCGAGGTCGATGTCGGGGCCATCATGCGGGCAAAACGAGCCGGCGCCCAGGGCTACCTGCTGAAGCCGTTCAACCGGCCGCAACTGCTCGAGTGCTTCCGCGCCTTGAAGGTTGCCGCCTGATCAGAGCTGTTCCATTCCGACCAAAATCGGATCGGCTCTATCTTGTTGTTTTGCCAGGTTCTTTTCCGAAAAACCCGGCACCCACCTTGGGATCACGCCCCTAGTTCAGGCGCTGACGCGGATATCTTCGGGCTCACGCAGCACATAACCGCGGCCCCAGACGGTCTCGATGTAATTCTGCCCGCCAGACGCGGCGTCAAGCTTCTTGCGCAGCTTGCAGATGAAGACGTCGATGATCTTCAGCTCCGGCTCATCCATGCCGCCATAGAGATGATTGAGGAACATTTCCTTGGTCAGCGTGGTGCCCTTGCGCAGCGAGAGCAGTTCCAGCATCTGATATTCCTTGCCGGTCAGATGCACGCGCTGGCCACCGACCTCAACGGTCTTGGCATCGAGATTGACCACCAGGTCGCCCGTCGTGATGACCGACTGGGCGTGGCCCTTGGAACGCCGCACGATGGCATGGATGCGGGCGACCAGTTCGTCCTTGTGGAAGGGCTTGGTCATGTAATCGTCGGCGCCGAAGCCGAGGCCGCGCACCTTGTCCTCGATGCCGGCCATGCCGGAGAGGATGAGGATCGGCGTCTTCACCTTGGAAAGGCGAAGCGTTCTCAAAACTTCATAGCCCGACATGTCGGGGAGATTGAGATCGAGGAGAATGATGTCGTAATCATAAAGCTTGCCTAGATCGACGCCCTCTTCGCCAAGGTCCGTCGTATAGACATTGAAACTTTCTGATTTCAGCATCAGCTCGATGCTTTGTGCGGTTGCACTGTCGTCTTCTATCAGCAGAACGCGCATTTCATTCCCCTTTTCTGCTGCCGGACCATTTCACGACCCGTCCAGGACCGGAGCAGTGATTGCCCTGAGCAGAGGCTGCCATCGAATGGTTAATAAAACCTAATTCCCCGTCCGTGACGGTATCAGATTTTTTAACCCCTTTCTACACCTTGTTGAATCCAATAACGAATCACAGACCCAAACCGTTAATGCGGCACATTAATAAGCCAGACTAAGTGACTCTTCGGACTCGCTGGCCGGGTTTCGCGACGAGAAGCAGAATTTTTACCCGCCCTTAAGTCCTGAGCCGTATGATTAACAATGCCCGTAAACGAATGGTTACCGCCGGCAAAAAACTTTAGGAGTTTGTTTCCCATAGTTCCGGGAAAGCCGGTGGAAACGGGTCAGGCCTGGGCCGTGCCGGGTGAATTGGACGATATGTGCAGGTGTGCGTTTCCGGGAGTACCGAATCATGAAGTCACGTGAAAACCTCGTTCGGCTGAAGCAATTTCAGGTGAGCGAGAAGCGGCGGCAGCTGCTGCAGCTCGACATGATGATCGCCGAATTCGAGCGCATGGCCGTCGAGCTGGAACTTCAGATCGCTGCCGAAGAGAAGAAGGCCGGCATCACCGACATCAATCACTTTGCTTATCCGACCTTCGCCAAGGCGGCACGTCTACGCCGCGACAACCTTAGAAATTCGCAAAGCGACCTCGCCCAGCAGCGAAATGTCGCCGAATCATTGCTGAGCGAAGCCGAAGCGGAGCTTTCCAAGGCCGAGATGCTGGAATCGCGCGACACCAAGGCGCGCGACACGGAAGCCGGCGGTCGCAGCGCCATGATCGGCTGAAAACAAGACTTTAACGCGCGTCGCGCTTGCGCGCTATTGCTGCGCACCGAACTGTGCCCGCCTCAGGCACCCAGATCTTCTTGCTGTTCCGCCGCCCGTGCGCGCGCATTTTTGATGTCGGGCACATGCTGCTCCGACCAGGCTCTGATCTGATTGAGCAGTCCTGCCAGGTTCTTGCCAAGTTCGGTCAGCTCATATTCGACCCGCGGCGGAACGACCGGGAAAACCTCGCGCCGCACAAGCCCGTCGCGTTCCAGGATACGCAGCGTCTGCGTCAGCATTTTCGGCGTGATGCCTTCGAGCTTGCGCGCCAATTCGCCGTTGCGGAGCCGGCCCGGGCGCAGCGCACAGATCACCAGGTAGACCCATTTGCTGGCGAGCGTCTCGAGCACGGCGTGTGACGGGCACGACCGCCGAAAGGCGTCATAGCCGAAAGGGGAAACATCTTCACTATCCATGAGGTGCGTATATATCAAAAAGGTACATACTAGACAAGAGAATGTAACTATCCAAATGATAGCGGCACATCAAAACCAGCAGGAGAGCCTTCCATGCGTGCCATTGTCCAGAATTCCTTCGGCGGACCCGACGTCCTCGTCATTGCCGATCGCCCCGCGCCATCACCCGAGGCCGGCGAAGTGCTCGTCCGCATCGAGGCGGCCGGCATCAATCCGGTGGATGGTGCGGTGCGCGGCGGCCACTATCCGCTGCTTGGCGAGCCGCCTTTTGTCCTTGGCTGGGACGTCTCGGGAGTTGTCGAGGCGCTGGGCTCCGGCGTCTCCGGCCTCAAGGTCGGCGACGCCGTGTTCGGCATGACGCGTTTTCCCAAACAGGCGGCAGCCTACGCCGAACTCGCCGCTGTCCCGGCTGATGAGCTTGCGCCGAAACCTGAAGGCATGGATCACGCGCAAGCCACCGCGCTGCCGCTGGCCGGCCTGACGGCCTGGCAAGGCCTTGTTCGCCATGGCCGGCTCGAACCTGGTAAGCGCGTGCTGATCCACGCCGGAGCCGGTGGCGTCGGCCATCTGGCGGTACAGATCGCCAAGGCGCACGGCGCTTACGTCGTCGCGACCGCAAGCCCGGCAAAGCTCGATTTCGTCGGCTCGCTCGGCGCCGACGAGGTGATCGACTACACAAGGGATGATTTCACCGGGAAGGCCCGCGACATCGATCTGGTTCTGGACCCGTTCGGCGGCGTGCATACGGAGCAATCGCTGAAAGTGCTCACCACTGGCGGCGTTCTGGTGTCGCTGCTCGATGTCAGCGATGCCACCAAGGCAAAGGCCAGGACGCGAGGCATCCGCGTCGAGCGCATGTCCGTAGTGCCCGACCGTGCCGCCCTGGTGGAGCTCGGCAAATTGATCGACGCGAAAAAGCTGGCCGTCCACGTGGCAAAGGCGTTTCCGCTCGAACAGGCCGGTGCAGCCCATGCCTTTCTCGCCACCAGGCCGATCGGCAAGGTGGTGCTGACGGTCTGAAATTGCAGATCGTCGCCCCTCGCAAACGTAAGGGCGCTGATCAGCGCCCTTATCCGCCTAATGCCGGTATTGCTGGATGCGCGTGGTACGCAGGCCGGCAAGGCCGTATTCGTCGATCGACGCCTGCCAGGACAGGAATTCCTCGGTGGTGAGCTTGTAGCGCTGGCACGCCTCTTCGAGGCTCAAAAGCCCGCCACGCACCGCCGCCACCACTTCCGCCTTGCGCCGGATAACCCAGCGACGTGTGTTTGTCGGCGGCAGATCGGCGATGGTAAGTGGGCTGCCGTCTGGCCCGATAACATATTTGACTCGCGGTCTAATTAGATCGGTCATCGTACTCTCTACAAAAAACTCAAAGACCCAATCCCCACCACATTACCGCCACAGCTTTAAAATTTGCCTAAGCAGACCCTAATGGTTAGGTAAGGATCATGAACGCGGCGTTAGCCTTTTCATCGGCATTTGAAACATCTGCCGGCATGCGCGTTGAACCCGGCAGGAAAAATGAACCGGCCCGGCAAAGCTGGCGCAGTCGAGACGCTTGACCTATATTCCGGCCATTGGCACTGAAGCGCCGCGCAGAACGAAAGAACCATGAACAGCCTCGATCTTCCCGGACGCCCCGAAAACACCCGCGTCGTCGTCGCCATGTCGGGCGGTGTCGATTCGTCGGTCGTTGCCGGCCTCCTGAAGCGCGAGGGCTACGACGTCGTCGGCGTCACATTGCAGCTTTATGACCACGGCGCGGCAACGCACCGGGCCGGCTCATGCTGCGCCGGCCAGGACATCGACGATGCCCGCCGCGTCTCCGAGACGCTCGGCATCCCGCATTACGTCCTCGATTACGAGGAGCGCTTCCGCAAGGCGGTGATCGACCCGTTCGCCGAGAGCTATGTCGCCGGCGAAACGCCGATCCCTTGCGTTTCCTGCAATCAGACGGTGAAATTCGCCGACCTTCTTGCGACCGCCAAGGAACTCGGCGCCGACGCGCTGGCGACCGGCCACTACATCCGTTCCGGCGCCAATGGCGCCCACCGCGCGCTTTACCGGCCGGTCGACGCCGACCGCGACCAGAGCTACTTCCTGTTCGCCACCACCCAGGCGCAGATCGACTATCTGCGTTTTCCGCTCGGCGGCCTGTCGAAGCCTGAGGTTCGCGCCATCGCCGAGGAGATGGGACTGACGGTTGCGGCCAAGCAGGACAGCCAGGACATCTGCTTCGTGCCGCAGGGCAAGTATTCCGACATCATCGCCAAGCTGAAGCCGGCTGCCGCCAATCCGGGCGACATCGTCCATATAGACGGGCGCGTGCTTGGCCGCCACGAGGGCATTTTGCGCTACACCGTCGGTCAGCGCCGCGGCATCGGCATCGCCTCGGGCGAGCCGCTCTACGTCGTTCATCTTGACGCCGACCGGGCCCGCGTCGTCGTCGGCCCGCGCGAGGCGCTGGAGACCCACAAGATCTTCTTGCGCAACATGAACTGGCTGGGCGATGGCCCGCTGACCGCTATCCCGGCGGCCGGGCTTGAGCTTTTCGCCAAGGTGCGCTCGACTCGGCCGCCGCGCCCGGCCGTGCTGCATCACCGCGCCGGTGTCACTTCGGTGGAACTGGTCGACGGCGAATCCGGCATCGCGCCCGGTCAGGCTTGCGTGCTCTATTCCGACGATGGCAACGAGGCGCGCGTGTTCGGCGGCGGCTTCATCGAGCGCTCCGAGCGCGGCGCCGAGGCCGAGGCGATGCTGACGCGGCTTGCCGTCCAGCCGGCGCGGGTTCCCGCCGAATAGACGGCGTTTTCTCTTAGGGCCTTGTATGGGCGACGGTGCCGGCGGTCAGGATGCGCAGCACGCGGATGGCCTCCTCGCCGCTGGTGCGCGGTTCGGCCCGCGTCTCGATGCAGTGGATGAAATGCTCCAACTCGCGCGTCAGCGGCATGCCCTCACCGACCGCGACATAGGACGGCTCGTTGGCGGTGAACGCCCATTGGCCGCTGTCCTGCCACACCGCGTGGCGATAGACGGCAAGCTTGCGCTCCCACGGCTCGACATCGTCGAACACCGCCATCGCCTTGGTGCCGACAACGGTCAGCCGCCGTTCGCGGTAAGGGTTGAGCCGCGAGGCGAACAGATGGCCGCGCAGGCCGTTGGGAAAGCGCATGTGCAGATGCGCAAAGTCGCTGAGATTGTCGAGAAGAGCAGCGCCTTCGCCGCGCACTTCGACCGGTTCGGTGCCGGTGATGGCCAGGATCATCGACAGATCGTGCGGCGCCAGATCCCATAGCGCGTCGTTTTCGGTGTGGAACTTGCCGAGGCCGAGCCGATGCGAATGGATGTAGCGGACTTCGCCGAGTTCGCCATTGTCGATCAGCGCCTTCAGCGTCTCGAAGGCGGGATGAAAGCGCAGTACGTGGCCGACCATGAAGACACGGCCATTATCGGCGGCCGCCTGCACCGAGCGTTCGGCATCGGCCACCGTCAGCGCGATCGGCTTCTCCACCAGCACGTCCTTGCCGCCGAGCACGGCGCGCACCGCCATGTCGGCATGGAACTGCGGCGGCAGCGCCATGACGATGGCGTCGACATCGTCGCGGGCAAACAGCGCCTCCGGCTCTATCGCCAGGCAATCCTGCTCGCTGGCAAAACCCTCCGCGCGCGCGGGGTTGACGTCCGAAACCGCATGCAGCGCGCCGAGCGCCTTTAGGGTGCGGATGTGGTTGCTGCCCCAGTATCCGCAACCGAGGACTGCAATGCGCGGTTTCATCAATTCATGACCATGACTTTCGTGGCCGAGACATAGCGACGTGCCTCGCTGAACTCAACCCCGGCCTGTGCGCCCAAATGTCTGCCCGGCAAAGCTTTCGGCGCCAGCAATATGCCGGCGCGGCAGCCACTTCGATGCTTGACAGGCTTGGCCTCGCAACCTTATATCCGCGCGACCTTGGCGAACGCGCCGATATGCCTGCCGATTTAAGCTGGATTTCGGGCCTTCGCCGCCCTGGCGGGGTAGCTCAGTTGGTTAGAGCACGGGAATCATAATCCTGGGGTCGGGGGTTCAAGTCCCTCTCCCGCTACCAAAAATCGAAGGTACGACCCGGAGACATGGGTAACAGAATGTACCTAAGACATGGGTGACAACCTCGTGCCGAACGGGTTGTCGATGGTCTGCAAGGTTCTCTGTTCCAGGTC
>NZ_JAMYUV010000050.1:0-41934 GCF_040323405.1 Mesorhizobium sp. M0048
TCACCGAACACTCTCTCCACGGCATCAACACCTCCCGGCAAAAACCGAAAAGTGTTACCTATGTGTCCGGTCCAAATCGTCACCTATGTCTCGGGCCGCTCACTGCTGCCATTGCCCGCCGGTGCGCAGGAAAGCTCGGCCGCGAGCTCCGGCAGCAACGGCAATTCGACGACCACCGGCTGGCTGCGCACCTTGCTTTTGTCTGTCTCGTGTCTGTCTTGCACGGCTTGATCCGGATCCACTTCTCCACGGGTCGGACTGCCCAGTCGGCAAAAGGGCGGCTGCGGCGTGACAATAGGACAGGAGAAGAGGCCGATCTCGTCCGCGTTCTACGCAGATGGTGAACGTGTGCCATAGACCAAGCGAGTGACGTTCGTTCAACCCACCGGCTGGACCGAGCGGGCCGTCGCCTGAGTAGCACTCACCGTGTCCGTCGTAACCGAGGACTTTTGTCGGATAGCGCACTGGCTTCATGCGGTCTTGACGTCGAAAATCGGCCTTCACATATTTCCCGCAGGTCGCTGCCGATTGCTGGGGCGACCATCCTCAACCACCTGAAATCGTTCAAAGATTGGAGGTTTCGATGAGCGAGAGAACATTTGAGAGTCCCGTGTTCGTGAGAGCCGCGGAAGGTCTCATTCAAGAGATCGCCTGTCTTGAGGATGCTTTCGATTTTCTCGACGAATGGCCGAAGCATCGGCGAGGCGTGATCTACGAAACGGCAACGCGCGCGTGTCACCGCGCCTACGACGGTCTCATACCGTTAAAAGTCGCGCGGGATGCGTTCGCCGGCTTTGCCCGCTCCGTGAAGATCCTCGAGGACGTCGCAACGGCGATGCCTTGGGTGGCGGCCGCAAAGTCGGGCGAGACGGGCGGCGTTGCCGCCTGACCGTTTCGGAGGGAGGAAATCATGCTTTCTCAGCCCTTCGAAAAGCCCGTTCGCGTCTGGGTCGGACTCGGGTTCCCGAGGCAGCTGAATTCGGTCGTGGATGCCTACCAGTTCGTCACCGACTGGTGCGGGAACAGCCCTGAACAAAGGGCTGCGATCCGCGCCTGTAAAGCCGCTTTGGCCGGCGAGATCGACGCGGAGACGGCGCGCGGCGTTCTCGTGCAGTTCGCCAGGAAGAAAGACATCCTGGTCGAAGACGGAATGATGCCGCCGGTCACCACTACCGGGCAGGTTCTGCAAGCTTGATCCGCGGGCGGTTTCAGAGGCGGTGGCCATCGGGCCGCCGCCCAAAAGGTGCGCCGTGCGAAAACGCGCGCGTCGATGCGCCGGCAGAGTTTGCTGGCGGTTTCTATGTGCACCGCACTCCACTGGGTTGGGCGGTGAGCAAGGTTAAGGTCACAAGCTGTCAGACGTTGCGCCTGTTTCGCTGACTAGATGGGGTAACGGACCGCCAAAAAGCCGCGAGCGGAGCGCGCCACCCAAGCGCCGTAGCAAAGTGAGCCGCCCGCTTAGCGGCCCATTACCCGCCTAGGTAAGACGTGGCGCCGCGAGCGCCGATGGAGTAATCTTGCCCCATCAGTTCTCGGGAGTAAGAGCCATGAACGCAGTTCCTCGATGGCGGCTCGCAGGCGACTGGTTCGACATCTGCAGCTGCGACATCCCTTGTCCTTGCGAATTTGCACAGCGGCCGACCGGCAATCACTGCCAGGGCGTGCTCGCCTGGCACGTGCGTGAGGGCCAATACGGCGACGTGAAGCTCGACGGCCTGACGCTGGTGGCGCTCGGAGAGTTCGAAGGCAATCTCTGGGCCGGCGAGGCAAAGGCCGTCATGGGCATGTACCTTGATGAGAAGGCCAACGAGAAGCAGCGCGAGGCGCTGCAGACCATCTTCGGCGGGCAGGCCGGCGGCTGGCCGGCGGGCTTTGCCGCCAACATTGGCGAACTGCGCGGCATGGAGTTTGTGCCGATCGCCTTCGAGGTGGCGGGCGACCTCGCCACCTGGCGGGTCGAGATCCCTGGCCGCGTCGTCGGGCGTGCGGAAGCGCTTTCGGGGCCGACTACCCCACCCGGCAAACGCGTGCAGACGATCAACCCACCGGGCTCCGAGGTCGGTCCCGGCCAGGTTGCCACCTGGGGCCGTTCCGTCGAGGTCAGCACCAAGGGCTTCGGCCTCGACTGGACGGGCACTGCCCGCTCGAGCAAGCACATACCGTTCGAGTGGACCGGCCCGAGCTAAGGCGGTGGCAGACCCACGCGCCATCGGCCGGTTCTCCTTGCCGCCGCTTGTCACAAGGCTGGGCGGCGTGCCACTCGGCCTGCTTGCTTCCATCGCGCTGCTGACGGCGGCAGCCTGGGCGGTGACGCTCTACCAAACCCTCAGCATGAACATGCCGATGGGCATTGCCGTGCGCGGCCGGATGGGAGGCGTGGAGGGTATGGCCGGCATGGCGATGGGCGGCATCGCCGCCGAGCCTTGGTCGATCGGCAACGCCGCCGTGTTTCTCGCGGTATGGACCGTGATGATGGCGGCGATGATGCTGCCTGCTGCTGCGCCGATGATCTTCATGTTCGCGTCGGCACAGTCAAGGCGCGAACGCCGCGTTGCAGTTCCGACCTGGATCTTCGTCGCCGGCTATATCCTCGTCTGGGCTGGAGCCGGCTTTCTAGTGTATGCGCTGGTCCAGCTCGGCAGCGATATCGCGATGAGCTTCGATCCGCCTCAGCGTTCGCGTTGGGCGCCGCTCGCGCTCGGCGCCACGCTCGCAGCGGCTGGGCTCTACCAGTTCACGGCGGCCAAGCACATCTGCCTCGGGCACTGCCGCTCGCCACTGGCCTTCATTGCCGAGCACTGGCGCGACGGGCGGATCGGCGCCCTTCGCATGGGGCTGCGGCACGGCCTGTACTGCCTCGGCTGCTGCTGGGCGCTGTTTGCCGTTCTGGTCGCGGCCGGTGTCATGAGCCTCGCCTGGATGCTGCTTTTGACGCTGGTCGTCTTCGTCGAGAAGCTGTTGCCGCGCGGCCGCCGCTTCGAGGCGACGGTGGGGATCGCGTTGCTCGCACTCGGCATCGCGGTGGCGAGCGGCGCGGTGGCGATGCCATGGATGGCAGGGTAGCGCCGACGGCGGCTCGGCCCGACATTAACGGCGTCGGCAAGGAAGCGGGCCGAAGGGAAAATCGTCTCTCCGTCGCGGGCGACCACCTCGAAGGGTCCGCCATGGATGTGCATGGGGTGGATGAAGCCGTTGTTGGTGCCGATGAAACGCACTTTCAGGGTCTCGCCGACCTTCACGCGGATCGTCTCTGGCGCGAGCCGCTGGAGTGGAGCTTTCTCGCCATCGGCACTTCGGCAAGTCCAGCCCGATAAGTCCTCCTGGCGACCGCTATCAGGCGCCACGTCTGCCGCCGCCAAGGCCAATCCCGTTTTACGAATCGGAGCCTGATATATCCCAGGCGCCGACACCGTTTCCCGCCATTCCCTGGAACAGATCATCCGCTTGCGCCGGTGAAAGGTTCGTGTCGGTGGCGACCCACCAGGTGAGGACCGCAAGAAATGCGCCGGCGATGAACTGGACGGCGAATTCGACGGGCACTCCACCTCCACCGACCCGCTTTCCGACAAGTTCTGCTCGGACGGCGCGCCGGATACGCTCGCGCAATTCGTCATGGATCGTGTCGCCGCTGCTCGCAAGCAGCGCGTGGTGAAGCGACCGGAACGCAAGTGCGTGTTCGAACATGGGAAGGCTAAACGCAAACAGGCGAGCACCAATCTCCTGACTTGCCGACGTGCGCCCACGGCTTAGCGACCCCAGATGCGCCTCGATGGTCGCGCTGCGTAGAGCATCCTTGTCTGCGTAGTGGGTATAGAAGGTAGACCTGCCGACATTTGCTCTCTGACAAATGTCGTCGACCGTTTTGGCCGCATATGCGTGCTCCGGGATCAGGGCAATAAGCGCATCCTGCAGCAGCGCGCGCGTCCGCGCGACGCGGCGATCGATGGTGTTTGAGTCGCTCGTTCGGTCGATTTTTATGGTCATCGCCACGTTCGGCGCCTGCTTCTGGACATTCAAAGCTCTGGTGTCCGGAATCTCATGCTGGACATTGTGTCCAGTATGATACGCCAAGTCCAGAAGCTCAAATCGTATATTGGACAGGCCGCAACGGAAGGTCGCCGACATGCACTTATCTGGTCACCGCGCCGGCAACGGACGGCATTCGCGCAAGGGCGTGATCGCGATGGCCCTGCTTGCCAAACTGTCGCTCGTCGCCGGCTTCCTCTTTCTGGGCAATTTTGGCATGGGCTACATCGGCGCCGGCGCCTGGGTGGCAGCGTTCCACGGCCTTATCCTAGCGGCAATCGCGATCGTATTGCTCTGGGGCTTCCTTTCTCGCATAGGCCTCGGCGGAAAAGGCACGCACGGCGCGAGCGACAGGGGGATCGGCATCGTCCTGCACCGGGCGGCGGGCTATGACTGGCTTGCGCGCGTTCTGACCCTCGGCCGCGAGGGGCGGTTTCGCGAGCACATGCTTCGCTTGGCGAAGCTCCGGCCCGGCGAAGCGGTGCTTGATGTCGCCTGCGGGACGGGAACCCTTGCGATTGCCGCGAAGCGGCTAGTGGGTTCTGATGGAGGCGTCACGGGCGTCGATGCTTCGGCTGAAATGATCGAGAGGGCGCGCGCCAAGGCCAAAAGGTCTGGCCTCGATCTGACCTTCGTCAACGGGACGGCGCAGAAGCTTCCCTTCAAGGACGCGCAGTTCGACATTGTGATCGGTACGCTGATGCTGCATCATCTGTCGAAGCCCGTTCGATCGGCCTTCGTCCGCGAGGCAGCACGCGTCTTGAAGCCCACTGGCCGGCTGTTGCTTATCGATTTCGGCAGGCCGGTACGCAAGTCCAGATTGCCGAGACTTCATCGACATGGTCACGTGGACATGAATGGGATCGCCTCGTTGTTGACCGAGAGCGGATTCAAGGTCGGCGACATCGGCGCCGTCGGAACCAAGAACCTGAACTATGTTCGCGCGACGACGGACAAGGTCCGATCAGCGTGACCGAGGCATGCGACAGCCGCCAGACTTAAGCGTCGCCCCGAAAAGTCACGCGACATGGAGCCCGAGCCTCGAAGGGTAGCAGTCTGGCGGGTCGTGCGAACTGAGCGCCAGCCTTGCCGACTCGTGGCAGGGTCGTCGACGTGGGGCGTGACGGCAAGCCCCTGATCCGCATCGTTGCTGATCTCGGCCGAAGCCCGCCTCGGCGGCCAACGCCTCGGCGCTTCAATCGGTCAGTGTTGTAGATATTTGACGAGCGCCGCAATCGCGAGCACGAGGGCGACCAACACCAGGATCCAGATGAGGCCCATCCCGCCCATCAACCACATGCCCCCTGACCCATCCATCATGGAAATGATCCTCTGGCGCGAAGGCTGAGTTCGCCGCCCACGATTGGCGAGTGCAAGCTAAGTTAAGTCGCCGGCAACCTCCGTCAAGACAACGGTGATTCCGGTTACAGAACGGGGAAAGATGCATACTCCGGCAATTCTACATTCCCCCGCCGCAGCCGTCGGACAGGTCCCATACGTTCACAATTTGCCTGCCGTCAAAGCCGTGTTCGTGGATCAGGTATTTCGCCAGTCCGCCATACACTCTCCAGCGCCAGCACGGGCAGCAGCAGGGGCCCTTCTCCTCGGAATTGGCCATCGCGTAATCGTATGCCTTCTGCTCGTCCCCGGTGAGCTTCAGATCGTAGTAAGGCAGCATCTGCTGCGCGGTCGCCGCCGGTATGTCGTACGGGTCGCTGGGGATCATCGGGATGGCGCGATATTGGGTAAGCCCATTTACCTGCTCGCGATAGCGTTTCAATTCCATCGGGCTGCAGCACGAGCCCTTGATGCGCGCCATCGCGGGCATGGTCGCGATCGACTCGGTAAACTTGGCCGAGCAGGTGCTGTTGCCGCTCTCGCTAAGATCTTTGAACCGTTTGGTCAATTCGGGATCGTCGGCAGCGATTGCCAAATCCGGTGCGAGAAAGCCTGCAGCCGCGGCGGCGCCGAAGACGCCGAGAATGACGGTGCGTCGGTTTGGGGTCCTTGTCATTTGCCGCTCCTCGCCTGCTCGATGAGCTTCTTCAGCGTCGCAAGATCGGTGGCGCCGGGAAAAATCTGGTCGCCGGCGATAAATCCCGGCGTTCCCGTTATTCTCAGCGCCTGGGCCAGTTCCATGTTGCGGTCGATCAGCGCCTGGATGTCCGGCTGCCGCATATCGCCCTTCATGCGCTCGACGTCCAGCCCGGCCTCGGCGGCGATCTTGAGGACGGCCGCCTCGGTCACCCTTGTCTTGGACCCATAGAGCGCCTTGTGAAACGCTGTGTATTTGCCCTGCTTGTCGGCGGCGAGCGCCGCCTTGGCCGCGAACACCGAATCTGGGCCGAGGATGGGGAATTCCTTGTAGACGATCCTGAGTTGCGGATCGTCGGCCGCAGCCTGTTCCATGACCGGCGCCATCTGCCTGCAATAGGGGCAATTATAGTCGAAGAACTCGACCAGGGTAACGTTGCCCTCGGCGTTGCCGCCGACTGGACTTTGCTTGTCACGGAAGATGTCGTCCGCGCGCGCCTTGAGCACCTGCCTGGCCTGGGCTGCATCTGCTTCACGCTGGCGCTGGTCCAGGCTTTTCAGCGCCTGCACGAGAACCTCCGGATGCGCCAGGATATAGTCGTGTATCCGCTGGTCGAACTGATCCTGGGACATTTCGCCTGCAGCATTCGCCTGTATGGCTTGAAAGCCCGGATCGAGCAGGAACCATCCTGTCAGGCCGGCAAAGAGCAGGGCGCGGGCGATGCCGCTGCAATACCTGGCTGCATCTCTTGGCTTGGTGAACATGCGCGTCTCCCTTTCTTGTCGTCGAGAATGTCGGTGCCTCTCCGTCAAAAGAGGCTCTTCAATTTTGCCAGCCAGCCTTCGTCCCGTTCGTGGTGCGTGCGCTCGACATTGTTAGTGAGCGCGTTGACGAAGGTGACGAGATTGACGGGCGCGAAGTTCAGGCCGTGGAAATTCGCCCGCCAGCGGCCCTCCTTGTCGATCACATGCGTGACGATCCCGTGCATCTGGTAGCCATCATTGGTCAGGCTGAATTTGTGACCGAAGGCTTCCGCCAGATTGCGGGTCATATCCTCCGGCTGGCCCGGGGCAGTGGCCAGGAACAGCCAGTTGACAGGGTCGAGCCCATGCGCCGGTCCATAGGCATTGAGCACATCGGCTTGTCCTTTGTGGGGTCGGTGGTGATCGTCACGAAGGTGACCTGATCCTTCATCGGCGTGCTATTCACCATCTTCTGGATCTCGGCGATCTTCTCGGCATGCAGCGGGCAGACGTCCGGGCACGATGTGTAGATGAAATGGAGGACGACGACCTTGCCGATGAGGTCGGCCGGCCGCACGATGCGACCGTCGGCGGTGCGCAGCGTGAAATCGGGCGTTGGCCTGTCGATCTGCTGGAAATATTTCTCGTCGTTCTGCAGCATGGCGTCGACTTCGTCCATTGAATGCGCCCGCGCTCCATGCGTGAAGCCGGCGATCAGCGCGGTGAAGACGATCAGGGCGCACAACAGACGCATCCATTCGTTCCAAGCGGATGAAACGTCCCGAACCGTCGGCTCGTCCCGGTTTCTGGCAAGCATCAGCCTTTTCCTTTCGGGCTAGCGGCAATACGGCTGCGGATGAAATCGACCATGTCGGGAGAATCCCATTCAGCCGGCCCGATCAGCCGGCCAATCTCCTTGCCGTCGCGGTTGATAAGCACGGTCATCGGCAGGCCCACCGCGCCGAGCGTGAACATGACTTTGGCCGAGGTATCGATGTTCAGCGCAAGGTGTGTCACGCCGGTCTCGGCGAAGAATTTCTTCACGGCGTCGGGACCCTTCCGGTCCATCGACAGCGCGACGACCTCGAAATCCGGTCCGCCGAGCTTGGCCTGCAGCCGATCAAGCGTAGGCATTTCCTTGCGGCAGGGCGCGCACCATGTCGCCCAGATGTTGAGCAGAACCACCTTACCGGAGAAATCGGCGAGCGTTTTCGGCTTGCCGGTGCCGTCCTCGAAGCTGATTTCCGGCACGGCGGCGGGCGTATCGAGCAGTGTGAAGTTCTCAGATGCCCCCGCTGCCACGGAGGGCGGCGGAAACGCCAGCAGCGAGCAGACAAGGAAGATAGCCCATTTGCACTTGATCACGGTGCGCTCACTCGGTCGCATAGACGGTCGGCGCCTTGCCGTCCTTGGTGAAGGCGTAGATCGTCCAGGTCTCGGACTTCTCGCCGCCCATGCCGGGCGCGCCTGCCGGCATGCCGGCCAGCGTGATGCCGCTGATAGCTGGCCGCTCGGTCAACAGCTTCTTGACGATTTCGACTGGCACAAGGCCGTCGACGACATAGCCGTCGACCATCAGTGTATGGCAGCCCTCAAGGTCCGCCGGCACGCCGGCATCGCTGCTGATTTGAGAGAGATTGTTGACCGGCTTGATATCGACCTTGAAGCCATTGTGCTCAAGGTAGTTGGCGTAGGATTCACAGCAGCTGCATTGCGGGTTCTTGTACATGACGGCGTTGATAGTCGCGGCGAAGGCGGGCAGCGGCGTTGCGATCAGCAGGGACAGTGCGGCAAGGCGGTAGGTCAGTTTCATTGCAGTTCTCCTTGGTTGGATAAAACTTTCAGGTCACGTGGAACACTGTCATCAGGCCGGCCATCTGGTGATCGGCGACATGGCAGTGCAGCATCCAGTCACCGGGATTGTCGGCAACGAAGGCGCATTCGATCGTGTCCTTGGGGGCGAGCAGCACCGTGTCCTGCCATTGCCGGTGCGGTACCGGCAAGCCGTTGCGCGAAAGCACCGACAGGCTGAAGCCGTGAACGTGCATGGGGTGCCACCAGGCGGTTTCGTTGCGCACAGTGAGGTGGCAAGTCACGCCGCGTTTGAGCGTAAACTGCGGCGCCATGCCGGCATCGCCATCGCCGGTCATCGACATGCCGTTGATTGCCCAGGCGGCGGCGCCGTTCATGCCGGGCATCGCCATGCCCATCATACCGCCGACGCCGGCCAGCTTGCCGCCGCCCATCATGCCGCCTTGCAGGACGATCTCATGCCGTTCGGCCTTGGCCAGATCGGGGGCCGGCAGCGGATTGGCGGGCAGGCGACGCGGCGCATCGAGAAGATGGTGGCGCAGCGGCGGCGCCTTGTCATAGGCAAGCGTTGTCAGCGTGTAGACGAGGCCGTCATAGAAGTCGTCGACCACGGCGTGCCTGCTGCCGGGACCGCCCTGCATGTCGAGCATAATGTCGATGCGCATGGCCGGTGCCAGCACCAGGCGGCCGTCTTCCGGTTCATGCGGGTCGCAGGGCTGGCCGTCGACCGCGACGATCACCGGACGGTGACCCTCGAAGCGCAGCGCCACCATGCGGGCAAGGCAGGCATTGGCGAGCCGCAGTCTGACGCGCTCACCTGCCGTCACGCTCAGGTCGGCCGGCGCCGCGCCGTTGATGGTGACGGCATTGCCGACGCGGCCCGACATCGACGCATCCATCATGCTGCCGAAGCCGCCGGCGATCTGGCCGTCACTGGTGAGCCGCCAGTCCTGCAGCAGCCAGAGGAGATCGCGGTCGGCGGCGACGGGCTCACGTTCCTCAACGATCAGCGGGCCGGCGAGTCCACGGCCGATCTGTACCAGGCTGTCGGCATGCGAATGGTACCAGAAGGTGCCGGCATCTGGCGGCGTGAACTCATAGACGAAGTTCTCGCCCGGTCCGATCGGCCTCTGGGTCAGGCCCGGCACGCCGTCCATGGCGTTCGGCAAACGGATGCCATGCCAATGGACGGTCGTGTCTTCGTCTAGTCCGTTCTCGACAGTGATGCGGACCGGCTGGCCCTGCCGCAGGCGCAATGTTGGGCCGGGGGTGGTGCCGCTATAGGTCCAGACTGCGGTAGACGGACCGTCGGCGCCATCGAGCAGCGCCTGGCCCGGGCCGACCTTGATCCGGCGCTCGTCCTCGGTCGAGGCGCGTGCAGGACGCAGCGAGCAGGACACGGCAGCGCCCGCCGCCGCCGCAAAAAACCCGCGGCGCGATATCGAATGACTGAAATCGTATTTCACCCTGCTAGCCCTTTGCGATCTCGATCGATGGCGAGCCACTCGGCATCGAACTGGAATGCTGTATGCGCCCGCGCGCGCAACGATGCGCAACACAGGCGATCAGGCGCCGGGAATCAGCCGCGTCACGGCTGAAACGGCGTCAAGCGCTGAGTCGGGGAGGGTATGGGTCGGGTAGGGAACTTCGTCCCTGCAGGAACGGGGCAGCTTGCGTCGATGGCTGCTGCACGTGGAGAACTGCCGTCACCGCGAGGTCTTGCGGCAGCACCGCCAGCACCGGTGCGATGCAGGTCGGCGGACAATGCATCGCGTTGCCACTGTCGCCGATGTCTTTGAGGCACGCCCTGCAGTCGCCGTTCATGGAAGCACCGGCCAAAGTGCCTGTGCTGGCACCGGTGGACATCGCCATAGCGTCCGCCATCTTGGCCGACATGACGCTGGCCTGAGCGGCAGACAGGCTGAACCCGGCGGTCAGGAAGACCGCTATTAGCATGACGAGGAGATGCTTTGGCGACAGCCGGGCCATCATCCGCCTAGGCTGGCCGCAAAATGCAGCTTTTGCAAGTCCCCGATGCTGCGACATCAAGACTTACGCGATAAGCTCCGGATTGGCTTCGGTGAATTCAGCGTGCGGAACGAATGATGGCTAGTTCCTTCATCGCGAAGGGCCCGGTCGATCAGCACGAAATAGGGCGGTGGTCCAAGCACCGTGATCTGGCCGGCCGAGGTGATGCTGATCAGCAGGCGGCACCCCGACGCGAAAAGCTGCTCGGCGACCGGCACGGCGAAGGAGGAGCCGACCGCACAGCCAAATGATGCCAAGCGTCTGGCCATCCAGTTCGAACTCGTGAAGGACGGTATGATAGCAGGCCCAGCCCGACGATGGGCGGGCGCGGCCTTCTTTGCGCAACCGGCGCACTATGTCGCCGTCCGGATCAAGGACACACACAGAAGGCATGCGTTCCGGCGACAGGCCTTTTTGCCGCCGCGCCTCGCGAAGCATGTTTCAACCTGAAACACGGACTCGGCCGAATAGTCCTTCAGCTCAAGCAGCGGTGATCGCGGAACTGGTGGCGTCATGTTGTTCGATCGAAAACTTTTGGCTGCGGGACCACTCAGGCCGCTGCCTCAATTGGAAGGCCTGCGGCCTTCCAATCGGGATACCCGTCCTCGAGCCGGTGAGCGACATACCCTCGCGCCCGCAGTGCCGCGACAGCCTCGAACGAGAGAACGCAATAACGGCCGCGGCAATAGGCAATGACCTCGCGGTTCGCGGGAAGTTCCGCCAGCCGGTTTTCAAGTTCAGCGAACGGGATGTTGAGCGCCCCCGGTAGATGTCCGAGCGCGAATTCGTCCTCCGACCGGACATCGAGAACCGTGACAAGGCCATCACGCAACCTTGAGACAAGCTCTTCACGCGACACAGCCTCCAAGGCGTCGCGAGCCTGGAAATAGTCGGTCATGACGCGGTTGACCTCGGCGACGTTCCGCTCGCCCACGCGCCCCAGATCCTTCATTAATTCAACCACCAGAACATCTCCTGAAAGGCGATAGAGCATATGCTTGCCATGCCGCTCGGCCTCGACAAGTCGCGCGCGTCGAAGGATTTGAAGGTGGCGCGAGGCGTTGGCAAAGTTGAGGCCGGCCCGAGCCGCAAGTCCTTCGACGCTGCGTTCACCCTGTGCGAGGTGCTCCAGCAATTCCAGCCGGTGCGCATGCCCGAGCGCCTGAGCCACCTCGGCAAGGCTGGCGAAAATCGCCTGTTTTGGTCCAATGCTTGACACGACTGTTCCTCGGTGAAACATTCAGCAGAATAGTTGAATATTATCGCAGGCGAGGTAGGGAGCGCAAGCCATGATCCTCCGTCAATTCCTCCATTCCGATCCCGTCGCCGCATCCTACCTGTTCGGATGTGGTGGAAAATCGGCCGCTGCGGTGGTCGATCCGGTCGGTGACATTGCGCCTTACCTTAGGGTCGCCGAGGCGACGGGCATGCGCATCCTCTATGTGGTCGACACGCACATCCATGCCGACCACATTTCCGTCGGGCGGGCGCTCGCTGCAGCGTCCGGCGCGGAATACCTGCTCTTCGAAGGCGCGGAGGCCGGATTCCCGTTTCTGCGCGCCAAGGACGGTGACGTGCTCGAGCTCGGCAATATGACGATGGCCGTCATGCACACGCCCGGGCATACGCCGGAGCACATTTCGCTTTTGGTCACCGATCGGACACGCGCGAGCGAGCCGTGGTTCGCGCTGACAGGCCACACGCTGATGGTTGGCGATCTCGGGCGAACCGAACTGGCAACCGACGCCGAGGCCGGGGCGCGGACGCTGTTTTCCAGCGTGCGCCGTTTCAAGCAACTGCCGGATCACGTCGAGGTGCTGCCCGGCGCATATTCCGGCTCGGTCTGCGGGCGCTCGCTCAGCGGCAAGCCGACATCGACGATTGGCTTCGAGAAGCGCTTCAACAAAGCATTCCGCATTGAGGACGAGGGCACCTTCGTCGCCACGATGGTCGCCGACACACCACCCCCGCCGCCGGATGCGGCGCGCAACCGAGCCACCAATGCCGGGTTGGTCGCCGCGGCCTGACCGATGGGCGTTTCGCGGTCAGCAGGCTCGACTGTCAGACTTGGGCTTAGGGAAAACTGGCGGCAGTTTGCTCTCCTGATGCTGGTGAATGCTTTTGTCGGCGGCATGGTCGGGATCGAGCGAACGGTCGTGCCGCTCATCGGATCGGAAGAGTTCGGCATCACGTCAACGACACTTGTCGTCTCCTTCATCGTGAGCTTCGGCGTGGTCAAGGCGCTTGCCAATCTCGTCTCCGGCCAACTCGCCGATAGCTGGGGACGCAAGCGCGTTCTCGTCCTCGGCTGGCTTGTCGGCTTGCCGGTTCCGTTCATGATCATCTGGGCTCCGAGCTGGGGATGGGTGATTGCGGCCAATGCACTGCTCGGCATCAATCAGGGACTGGCCTGGTCGATGACTGTGGTCATGAAGGTCGATCTCGTCGGTCCGAAATCACGTGGCCTTGCAGTCGGCCTCAATGAATTTGCCGGCTATCTCGCCGTCGGCGTAACGGCATTCCTCACGGGCTATCTCGCTTCGCGATGCGGCCTGCGCCCGGTGCCCATCTATCTCGGGATCGGCTACGCCATCGTCGGCACCGTATTGTCGGTGCTGCTAATCCGTGACACGCGCGACCACCTCCGGTTGGAAACATCCGCTCACGCAATGCAATCCGTGCCGATCAGTTTCCGGGAGGTGTTTGCGCTGACCTCGTTCCGGAATCGCAATCTGTTCGCGGCTTCGCAAGCCGGCCTCGTCAACAACCTCAACGACGGCATGAGCTGGGGTATTTTCCCATTGTTCTTCGTGTCCTTCGGACTTGGCATCGAGCGCATCGGCATCCTGAAGGCGGTCTATCCTGCAACATGGGGAATCCTGCAGGTCGTCACCGGCCCCTTGAGCGATCGCTGGGGCCGCAAGGGCCTGATCGTCGCCGGGATGTGGACCCAGGCCGGCGGTCTGTTTCTTACCGCCGCCACGGGCCGGTTCGAATGGTGGCTCATCGGCAGTCTTCTGCTCGGCCTTGGAACGGCAATGGTCTATCCAAGTCTGATCGCTGCCGTTTCCGACGCCTCGCATCCCAGCTGGCGCGCCCGCTCGCTCAGCGTCTATCGGTTCTGGCGCGATCTCGGCTACGCGATCGGCGCGCTCTCAGCAGGTCTCATCGCCGATCGCTTCGGGCTCTCGTGGGCGATAACATCGATTGCCGCATTGACGTTTGTCTCTGGCGCAATTGTTGCCATCGCGATGCAGGAGGCCGCCAAAGGTTCGCGCCAACCTTCCCGCAGATAGTCGACCGGGGGTCGGCCTGATATCCGATGGCACTCACGGACTCGCTCACACTCATCCTACGGTACATTGGTGTTGCGCAACTGGCCATCATTGCCGGCCTGGCCGTTCGTGATCTGCGCTTCAGTCTCGTCGGCTATCTCGTTGCGGTGTTCTGCTTTGGGGTCGCCTCCAGCACCAGATTGCGAGCCTGCCGGCTCGGCAATCCTTAGCGTGTAGTATTCGATCGGAACGCCTCTCGTACCGACGCGCATCAGCTTGTTCCTCGCTAAAGGAACGCATTCAGGCAGTATGCTCGCATGGGTTGGATAAATCCATATGATGTCGACGCGAGCCAATGCGCCTGTGGGCTCACGTTGGGTTGACGGATGGGCAGGTGCCAAGTCGGACCAGCGCCTACTGTATATGCAGAAGCTTAGACAGCCACCTGGGTTACGATCTCGACCACACGTCCGGTCGGAATCTTGCAATATTCAGTCGCATCAGCCGCCGTGCGCGCCAGCCCGGTGAACAGCTTGTCCTGCCAGACTGGCATGCCGGAATTGGGCGATGTCTTGAGCGAGCGCCGCGACAGGAAGAAGGATCTCGTGATGTCGAACTTCCAGCCTCCTTGCGGCAGATCGCCAGCGCGCGGGGGATGTTGGGCTGCCCCATATAGCCGAAGGTCAGCGTCCCGAAAAACCTTGGTCAAGCAACGGGGTAGAGCCCTCCAATTTCTGGAGCAGGGAACTTGCTTCTTCACGGGAAACACCGGAGGAATGATGATCAACTGAGAATTGATTCGGAGCTTGTGCATGCGCGGGGTGCAAGCGGCTTTGGCTGCGCTGATTCTGACCGGTTCCTTCACTTCCGCCCTCGCCGACAACAGTTCTTCCTTCATCTATTTTGCAACCGAAGATCCTTTCGCTGCCGGTCAACCGACGAAGAACGACGTCTATGTTTTTGGGGGCGTCTTTGTGACCGGGTCCTTCGGGGATACTATCAACGTCTTCGGGGCCGACTATACGAACAATTACATGATTGGAGCTGCTTACGGCCGTGATTTCGCCGATGTTGGCGCCGGTTTTGTCCTTGGCGGTGTGACTGGGGCTGCCATAAGGTTTGGCGAGGACGACGATACATCCGGAGAGCTTTGGGCCGGGATGCGGCTTCGCCACCAGGGCCTTGTCATCGGCGATCTGGCGATTGCGCCAGCGCTGACGGCCGGTGTCAGTGCCGTTACAGGCGTCACCGAGATCGAGCACGCCCGCGAAATCCATTACGATGGCGATGCATCCTTCCTTGGTTTTATCGGCGCGGAGCTTTCTTTCAGACTAAGGCAAGCTCCCAACGTCGAGCTTGTCTATCAACTCCATCACAGATCCGGCGCCGGAGGCACGTTTGGAAACATGGGAGAGGGTTCCAACGCGAATACTGTCGGAGTGCGTTATCGCTTTTAGCTCACGCCTGAATGCTTCGAGTCGGGGCTGACATTCTGTGAGGGTGCGCTGGTTGCCGGCCGCACGCCACGAGAGCGGCCGAGTAGGCGCGCTGGATGGCTTGAGAGCGCGGGCGCAATCCACCATTCTTCACGGGATCCTTGATGGGCCGTACCAAGCGACACTATCGTTCGAAAGGTTCTCCCAGCGAAGCCACGCCGTTGAGCTTGAGCAGACGGCGGTTCGAAGAGATGATGCCGAGCACGATCACGGTCACGAGATAAGGCAAGCTCGATAGAAGTTGCGAGGAAACGTCCAGCCCTGTCGCCTGGGCCGCGAGGCTTGCGAGGGACACGGCGCCGAAGAGGCACGCACCGAGGAAGATACGGCTGGCAAGCCCAGTGCCGAAGACGACGAGCGCAATCGCAATCCAGCCGCGCCCTGCGATCATGCCATCGGCCCAGAGCGGAGTGTAGACCACGGATGCGTAGGCACCGGCGAAACCTGCCAACGCGCCGCCGAAGGCGACCGCGGCGAAGCGCACGGCGATCACCGGATAGCCGAGCGCACGGGCCGCCTTGGGGTTCTCGCCGACGGCGCGGACGACGAGGCCTGTTTTGGTGTAGGCGAACATCGCCCAGATGGTGACGGTCGCGGCAAGCGAAAGCCACACGACAACGTCTTGGGCGAACAAGCCGCCGATCACCGGGATATCCGAAAGCCCGGGCAATGAAAGCTTCGGAAGCCCCTTAACCGTGAGGCTCTCATAGCTCTTGCCGAACAGCGCCGAGAGGCCTTGGCCGAGGATGCCTATGGCAAGGCCTACCGCAACCTGGTTTGCGCGAAATCCCAGCGCGATGACGGCAAAGACCAGGGAAAGAGCCGCGCTGGCGAGGCCCGCGGCGAGGAAACCGAGGAGATGCCCGCCGCCTTGATAGACGATAATGAAGGCGATGACGGCGCCGAGGGCCATCAGTCCCTCCACCCCGAGATTGAGGACGCCGGCCCGCTCGGCCACCAGTTCGCCGAGCGCCGCCAGGAGAAACGGCGTAGCCGCCGCCAACATCCCGGCGATGATGAACTCGACGGCGTTCATGACGTGCTTCCGTGGGCGGCATGGCGCCATTCGAGCCGGTAGCGGACGAAGGCGATGGCGACGAGATATGCGAGCAGCAGGCTGCCCTGGAAAACCCTGACCGCAGCGACCGGCAGATTTGCCGAGACCATGGCGTTATCGCCGCCGATATAGAGGGCCGCCATGAGCAACGCGGAAAAGGTGATGCCGACCGGGTGAAGGCCACCGAGATAGGCCACGATGATGGCGGCATAGCCGTAGCCGGTCGAGATGGAGCGCTGCAGCTGGCCGAGCGGCCCGGCCACCTCGGCCGCTCCGGCGAGGCCTGCCGCGAAACCGCCGATGAGCAGGGAAAGCCAGATCGCCCGTCCTTCGTTGAAGCCGGCGTATCCGGCCGCGCGCGGCGCGAGGCCGCCGACCTGCAGCTTGAAGCCGGCGAAACTCCTCTGCATGAAGATCCAGGCCGCAAGGGAGAGCGCGCAGGCGATAAGCAGCGAGACGTTGACGCGGGTGCCGGGGATCAGGATCGGCACCATCGCGTCGGACTGGAACATCACCGATTGCGGGAAGTTGAACCCGTTTGGGTCCTTCCAGGGGCCGAGAAGCAGGTAGTTGAGCAGTTGCGCGGCAACGAGCGCCAGCATGAGCGATACGAGAATCTCGTTTGCATTGAGCTTCACGCGCCAGAAGGCGGTGAGCGACGCCCACAGAGCGCCGCCCAGCGCACCGATGACAAGCATGGAGGGCCAGATCCATTGGCCCGTTGCCTCTGGGAACCAGATGGGAATGGCCGATGCGAAGATCGCGCCGAGGATGAACTGGCCCTCGGCGCCGATGTTGAAGACCTTTGCGCGAAAGCCGATCGCAAGCCCCTGCGCGATCAGCAGTAGCGGCGCGGTCTTAAGCAGGACTTCCGAGAAAGAGGCCCAGGACAGGAAGGGCTCCAGAAGCATCGCGTGGAAAACGGCTACCGGATCGCGGCCCATAAGGAGGTAGATCCCGAGATTGAGAAGCGTCGCCAAGGCGAGCGCGACGGGCGGGGCGATCAGTTTGACGGGAAGCGAGGCATGCTCCCGGCGAACGAGAACAGGCAGGAGCGGCGCGGACAGAGCGCTCATGCAGGGACCTTTTTGGCCGTCGAATGCGCGCCGATCATGTAGCGGCCGATCTCCTCGGGTCTCGTGTCGCGCGTCACCAGCGGCGGGCTCAGCCGGCCTTGATGGATCACCTGGATCGAATCGCAGAGTTCGAACAGTTCCTCCAGTTCCTCCGAGATGACGAGGATACCCATGCCTTCGTTGCGCAGGGCAACGAGGCGCCGGCGGATGGCGGACGCGGCGCCGATGTCGACGCCCCAGGTGGGTTGCGCCACGAACAGCAATTGCGGGGACAGCATGATCTCTCGACCGACGATGAACTTTTGCAGATTGCCGCCCGAAAGCGAGCCGGCCTCCGCTTCCGAACCGGGCGTGCGCACGTCGTATTGCCGGATGCAGTCCTCGGTGAAAGCCTTCACCTGGTTCGTGTCGACGAGGCCGCGTTTCAACAGGCCGAACGGATGGGCGGTCAGAAGGCTGTTGAGGACGAGCGACATTTCCGGCACCGCGCCGCGGCCGAGCCGTTCCTCGGGAACGAAGGCGAAGCCCAGTCGGCGGCGGGCGGCCGCGTCGAGCGCGCCGACATCCTTTCCCATCATGTAGATACGGTCGGACTGTTCGCGCGGCAGCACCGTTTCGCCTGAAATCAACGCTGCCAGTTCACTTTGCCCGTTGCCCGATATGCCCGCGATCCCGAGGATCTCGCCGGCCCGGATCGTCAGGCTGACGTCGGAAAGCGGCACGGCGAAGGGATCGTCCGGCCGCCGATGGTCGAGGCCGACGATTTCGAGGCGCTTTTCACCGCCGGAATGCGCAAGCGCCGGCATGGGCTGCGGCATGTCGCGGCCGATCATCATCCGGGCGAGGTCGTGCGCGTCGTGGTCGCGCGGGTCCACGCGGCCGGTGATGCGCCCACCGCGCAGGATGGTCGCGCGGTCGCAGACCGCGCGGATCTCCTCCAGCTTGTGCGAGATGAACAGGATGGACACGCCGCGGTCGCGCAGCCGCCGCAATGTCTCGAATAGCTTGTCCACCGATTGCGGGGGCAGGACGGAGGTCGGCTCATCGAGGATCAGGAGTTGGGGTTCGGTCATCAGGCAGCGGATGATTTCCACCCGCTGCCGCTCTCCGACAGAGAGCGCGTGCACATGGGCGAGCGGATCGACTTCGAGTCCGAACTCGCGGCCGAGCATGCGGATGCGATCCGCAAGATCCGATTTGCCCCTGGGCACGACCAGCCGGATGTTCTCCACCACCGTCAGCGTCTCGAACAAGGAGAAATGCTGGAAGACCATGCCGATCCCCTTGCGCCTCGCATCCGCCGGGGAAGCGAGGACCAGGGGTTCCCCTTTCCAGGTCGCCATTCCGGCGTCCGGCTGCTCGACGCCATAGATCAGCTTCATCAGCGTCGACTTGCCCGCTCCGTTTTCCCCGAGGATCGCATGGATCGAGCACGGAGCCACATCCAGATCGATGTCTCTATTGGCATGGATTTGGCCGTAGCTCTTGGAGATGCCGCGCAGCGACAGGAGCGGGGTGGTCACGGTCACTTGGGCAGCGGCGTGGTGACACCCTTGACGTGCCAGTCCATTGCGACGATATCGGCATCGGTCATCGTTTTGCCGGCGGGGACTCCCTCGCTGCCGTCGGCCTTGGCGACCGGACCGGCAAAGGGCGAGAAGCTGCCGCCGGCGATCTTGGCTCCAACCTCTTTGATCCTGTTCATCGTGTCGGCCGGGATACCCGGGTTCCAGTCAACGACCTCTACAACCTTGTCGCCGACACCCAGGAAAGCGTTGGCGCCCTTGAACTTGCCGGCGAGGTGGGCGTCGACCGAGGCTTTGAAGAAGGGTGACCAATCCGTCGCCACGCAGCCGAGATAGGTTTTAGGCGCGTATTTCTTCATCGACGAATTGAGGTTGAAGGCAGGGACGCCGGCCTCCTCGCAGGCCGACACGACGGAGGGCGTGTCCTGCGCGTTGGAGAAGATTACGTCGCATTTCTGCGCCAGCAGCGCCTTGGCGGCTTCCTGCTCCTTGGCCGGATCGAACCAGGAGTTCACCCATACGACCGAAACCTCGACATCGGGTTTCACTGCTTGCGCGCCCAGCGTGAAGGCATTGATGGAGGTGATCAGTTCGGGAATGGCGAAGGCGGAGACCGAGCCGAGCTTGCCGGTCTTTGACAGCGCGGCGGCCGCCATGCCCATCAGGTAGGTACCTTGGAAATATTGGGCCGCGAAGGGCGAGAAGTTCGGCGCTACCTGGAAACCGGAAGCATGCAGCACGGTGACGTCGGGGTTACGGCGCGCGATCTGCAGGGCACCGTTCTGGTAGCCGAAGGAGCCGGCGATCAGGAACTTGTTCCCGTCGGCGACCACCTTGTTCATGATGCGGTCGGCATCCGGTCCTTCCTGTATATTCTCGATGATGGTGACCTTCACCTTGTCGCCGTAGGCTGCCTTCACCGGCTCGAGCCCGTCGGCGAGCGCACGGCCCCAGCCGACATCGCCGACCGGCGACGGGACCACGAGCACGATGCCCAGAGGTTCGTCGGCAGCAAGCGCGCGGCCACCCACCGCTGCGACGAGTCCGGAGGCGGCCGCGCCCTTCATCAATGTTCTGCGGGTAAGATTTGTCAGCATGTAGGTTCCCCTTGTTTTCGGTTTCTAGAATTCCACGGTCGCGAGCGCCGCCTCGGCTTCAGCGAACAGCTGCGCCTCGTCGAGCCCCGGGAACTCGCCCTTGGCCCAGACGATGCGGCCGTTGATCATGGTCATGTCGGTCGGCATCCCGATGCCCACCTTGGCAAGCAGGCTCAGCGGATCGTGCCGCGTGCCGACATAGTCCATGCGCCGCGTGTCGATGGCGAAAAGGTCGGCAGCCATGCCAGGCGTCAGCCTGCCGATGTCGCCGCGCCCGAGCAGCGCCGCGCCCCCGGTCGTCGCATAACCGAGAAAATCGGCCGGCGGCGGAACGGGATGGTCGCGTGTCGATGCCGACAGACATTGCAGCATGTAGGCGGAATGGATGCAGTGCATCAGGTTGGAATTGTCGTTCGAGGCTGCACCGTCGCAACCTAGTCCTATGCTGAGGCCGAAGGCCGACATCGCCGGGATATCGGTGATTTCGGCGCCGACGAGATAGACCGGCTCAGGGCAATGCGAAACGCCGGTGCCGCTTGAGGCCATCTTGCGCAGCTCGTCGTGGGTTAGCTCCCAGCAATGGGCATAGAAGGCATCCGGCCCGCAGAAGCCGATCTCCGCGCAGTAATCCACCGTCCGCATGCCGTGACGGTCCTCGATGACCGGGCTTTCGCCCTCGCCGACATGGGTATGCATACGCACCCCGCGATCACGCGCTAGCGCCACCGATTCCACGAAGGTCTCGCGATAGCAGTTGACTGGCTGGCAGGGCGCGACGGCCACCTGGCGCATGCTGAAAGGACCGGCATCATGATAGGCGTCGATCAGCCGGGCGCAATCGGCGATGAACTCGTCCGTCGTCTCCAGCATGGCATCGGGGATGGTCGAGCCTTTCGATTTCGGTAGCGTGTTGCCGCCGCGTCCGGCATGGAAGCCCATACCGAGGAGTTCGGCTGCTTCGAACTGCCGGTCGACCAGCCGCTTGCCGGCCTTCCACGGAAAGCAATACTGATGGTCGAATGCGGTCGTGCAACCGTGCTTTATCAGCTCGGCCATCGCCGTGACCGAAGCGTGGTAGAAGCATTCCTCGGTCAGCCGCGAGAAAATGGGATAGATGCGGTCGAGCCATTCGATGACCGACAACTTCGTCCAGTCCAGATCGGCGCGGTTGCGCACGAAGCATTGAAAGAAGTGATGATGGGTGTTGACGAGGCCGGGATAGACGAACCAGCCGGCGGCGTCCTGCGTGACGGTCCCGACGGGCAACTCTCCCTTGTCGAGGCCTTCGCCGATGGCCCGTATCGCCGGGCCGTCGGTCAAGACATCGACATTGCGCCGGATGTCCGGACCGTTGCCCTCGTCCACGATGACCGCTGCGCAGTTCTTCAGCAAGTGGCCCGCCAAGTCACGCCTCGCCGGCTTCGAGGACGGGCTCGGGCTTCAGTTCGTGCAGCCGGTGGATACCGGGCATCTCGATGAAGCCCTCGAGACTGCGGATCGCCCGCGACCAGAGCCGGATCGCGGGATAGGGGTCGAGCGAAACGCCGCCGTCCGGCGCCAGCGCCACATAAGGAAAGCAGGCGACGTCCGCGATCGTCGGCCTGTCCGACGCGAGGAAGCGCTGGCCGCGGATATGCTGTTCGACGAGGCCGGCTTCCAGCTCCCGCAGGGCCGCTATCCCCTGCCCATGCAGGGTGGCGATATCGCCCGGACGCAGCAGCATCTCGTGCAAGCGCGCCGCCCCCAGGCTGCCGGTCAGCCGATGCGAGAAGGAAAGCCATTGCTGGACGCGTGCCGCCTGCAGAGCAGTATCGTTGCCCAGCCATTGCGGTGCGGCCTTCGCGGCAAGATAGACCAGCATGGCCGAGGATTCGGTCAGGACGAGGTCGCCATCCTCCAGGATCGGGATCGAACCCGCCGGATTGAGCGCCATGAGTTCGGGACCGCGATGCTCGGCGCCGGGATGGAAATCGACGGGGCGGATGTCAAGCTTCACCCCGGTCAGCGCCGCCATCAGGCGCGCCTTGTAGCAACTCGGGGACAGCACGTAGTCGTAGAGCTTCATTGCGCCACCAGTTGCGCGCCGTAGGTGTAGCCGTGGCGTTTCAGCCAGCGCCGGTAGGCAACCGATGTCAGGTCCGCCCTTGTGGGGATCTCCATGCCCGGATCGAGCGGCAGCAGCCTCGGGATCTGGTTTTCGAGAATCGACCGGTCCTGAAGGAAGATCGTCTGCTGGAAATGGATCAGGTCTGCCATCGATGTTTCGTCGTCGAACAACGCCATCCACGGCCAGACGTCGCACAGGTCTTCGGCAAGCGGCTGCACGAAAAGCGTGATGACGTCCCATTCATCCGGGCGCGGCGGGCAGGTCTTGTAGAGGATCGAGCAGGTCGGCGCAGGCACGCGATACATGTATTCGGTGGTTATGCCGCCTTCCGCCGACTTGGCGGCCTGCGGCTGGTAGAACTTCACCTGGGTCGCCCAAACCTCGTCTTCGTCCTCCCGTATCTCGACCTTGTAGTTCGGGACTTCCGTGTGCGGTTCGGCCCCTAATATGTCCGTATGCACGAAGGGGAAATGCGCAATGTCCAGGAAGTTCTCCACCGCGCGCAGCGGCGAGCAGCGCACGCGCACAACCCCGACATCGACGAGCCGGCGGCCGGGCTGATCAGCCTCGGGGATGGCAAAGAGCGCCTTTTGCGGGTCGCCGAGCGACGACCAGACATGGCCGTAGCGGATGCAGACCGGCAGGGCACGCCCGTTGCTGCCCGTAACCTTCGCGTTTCCGTCTGCGCCGAGCCTCACCCCGATCGGCTCGCCCATGAGCGCCGTCTGGCGCTCATGCGTGTCAAGCCGGCCGGCAAGGCCGACCGGATACCATTCGTCGATCATCGCGTTGCGGGTCATTGGGCGACGCCACCGCGCAGAATATCCTCGGCCGTCCGCCGTAGCGTCTCGGCTGCCCTCGACGCAGCGATACGCTTGGCCGGACCAGTGCCTTCGTCGACCAGAACATGCATCAGCGTCCGCGCTTTCCCCTGGGGGGTCAGCAGTAGCCGTAGGGTCTGGGCATTTTGCGCGTAGTCGAGCAGGCCTCCGTCGGCCTTCGTACCGGCGGCCGCCTCCAGCGCGGCAATGCCCGCCTCTACTATCATGGAGCGAAGAGGGGCTAGGCCGTCGAACCGCGGCGGCCGAGCGGTGGGTTCGCCTACGGAAATCCATATGATTCCGCCGCTGTCCTCGACGGGCTGTGTTGCGACACCAATCGTTTCCGGCGGCGTCAGGCCCGGATGGGCCGGAATGCGCAAGCAGTTTCCGGCCTGGGCATAGCTCCAACCGTGATAAATGCAGGACAGGGCCTCGCCGCGCACGAAACCACGGGAAAGGCGCATGCCGCGATGAGGGCATCTGTCCGCAAAGGCCGCCGCGCGGCCGGACCGGCTTCGCCAAAGGGCAATCGGTCCGACCGGGGTTTGCGCCGGCATTACGGTTCCCGCTGGCAAGTCCGCGGAGAGGGCAACTGGCATCCATGAACCGGACGGATAGGGCAGCATGCATCAACCTTCGAACGACATCGACCCATCTTCCCAAATGCAGATTCGCGGTCAAGACATGACGATCAGTCCGATCACGTTTGCACAATATTTTCGCACTGGCAACAATGCCCAAAAAAGAGGCAGAGACCCGGTCCCAACCTAGCCTGATTCGTTTTCTATCGGCGTCCGACGAATGGCCTCGACCCAGACATCGATTGGTCCAAGAGAGCACCCCATCTCCATCATATCGACCAGTTCCGCAGGACCGGCAACGTCGAGTTCGATCCGGTCGGCACCGGCAACGAATATTGCCGGCGCGAGGCCGAGCTTGGCGGCATGACGCTCGATCCATGGAAGAAAGGATGCCGCTTTGACATCGCCGAGGATTGTCATGCGCTCGCGCGTAAAACGTCGATCTTGCTCGTTCATGAAGGACCTTAGCAACGAAATTGATATACAGATACGTCGTATCCAATCACGTGGCTAAGGGCGTGAAAAGGCGGGCGGATCTTTCGCCGACAAGAACGCTCGTCATCCTCGCCGACCGGTCAAGACCGGTCGCTGCCGTCCCGATGCTCCTTGGTAAGCGACAGACCTTTGACGGCCATGTCCGGTAGCCCGTCATCGAGGGATCGGTTCGGAACTGCGTCGCAAGATCGGTCATCCGGCTCCAGGACTTTCCTAAAAGCGTATTTTCGGGAAACCAAGCCAGACGGCACCTGCGGAATAGTGGCGCCGGGGTCGCGGAACCATACGGAACGATGCGGGAAGATTTCTGATTTATACGAAAGGAGTACAATTCATTGAGGTTGGCCAGGAACCACCGACGGCTGGCGGTTGGCCAACTCCTGAAGGGCTCACGCAAAGGGCTGTATCGACGGCCACAGCGTTGGTTGTTCAAAGCGCTGCAGCCGGGATTGCTCGGCGCCGGAGATGGCGCGCAGCTCTTCGTGGATGATGCGAAGCAGGCATTTGGTGTGGCCAATTTCAAAGCGTCCGGTGGGGGCGGAACGATGCGAGACAATACGGGAAACTCTCTGATTTAGGCCCACGAAAAAGCCAATAAAATCAATAGTTCGAGGACGTTCTCCAACGGTGCGCGACAGTGACCGTCCTACCAATGATGAATGGTGCCTTTAGATTGTTCATGCAGTCTCGACGAGGTTCGGAACCAGCGATCGGCAGCCTTGGCCGGACTAGCCCGATCCGCAAAGCACCGCTTCAGTCATCGCCGAGATAAATGCGTCAGATATTTTCCGGCGTGACTATTTCAAAAGGTATTGACCGCTGAAGGGTTGCCAACGGTGTCTGTGGCCCAATCACGTCGATCATTGTCTGCACTAGAAGGGCCGAGGTCGCCTCGAGTGGATGACAAAGAGCTGCAGTGACTAATCCCTCAGACAAGCCTTTTCGCGTCTCGGGCCCTATGTCACGGCAAACCAGCTTGATCCCCGCGCGCCTTTCGGCAGAGACCTCCCTCAGCGCACGGAGCACTCCGGTTATCCCACCACCCACGATCAGAATTCCCACAAGATCATCAGTCGTCTTTAGGAGCTCAGCCAGCATACGGTAAGCCTCGCTCGATTCCTCATGAGTAGGTCGACTCTCCTCCACTGTGAGTCGCGGCGCGTGTTCGCGCAAATAGGAACGGAAGCTAGCATCTGAGACGTCTTGGCATTGATACCGGTGATTGCCTATGAAAACCGCAATGCGACCGGGACCTTGGGTGGTTTGCGCAATCAAGAATGCCGCCGTACGCCCGAGCTTCCAGTTGTCCGTTCCCACGTAGGCCGCTCTTTCCGGCGCGGATTGGTCGGTAATGTAAGCAACAACGGGCTTCCCAATTTCCTTCAGTGAACGGATGGCCTGTCCTATGATAGGGTGATCTGGTGCGATCACCGCGACTGCGTCGCAGGTGTTGCCGAGCGCGATAAGGCGGCTAGAGATAGTCTCCGGCGTCAGTAGATCCACAAACTCGACGATGGCCTCGACCACCTCATCGCGACGATCGCGACAGGCTGCGATGATTTTCTTCCCGAACAGTTGGTAGAGTTCACGGGTCGATTGCTGCAACAGGAAACCCAATCGATGATGCGGCGATATTTTCTTGGCCCGGTCGTCGATCGCTCCGATCCCATAGAAGCCGATTTCTTCGGCTGCTCTTTGTACGCGTTGAACAGTCTTTGGGCGAACCGAGACAGTGCCGCTGAGGATTCTGTTCACGGTCGCTACGGATACGCCGGCGGCTTGAGCGAGGTCGCGAATCGTAGGCCGCCTCATTAATCCTCCCAATGCTGTATCATCATGATTGACACTAAATGATACGAATGCGATCTCCATACTATTTTTGTATTCCGATGATATCAAGCCTCCGATATGAATCGCCTCCGCACTAGAGCCCGAACTGGTTCAAGGCCGATTGGATGGTCGGTCGGGAGGCTGTTAAGATGGATGACCTTCAGTATGGAATGCGCGACAAGCGCGGAAACTGGGTCCCGCACCGCCGCGCCGAGCCGGTGCCGATCTGGCATCGCCCGTTCAACGCCAAGAAGGTACTAGCCTGGATTCCCGAGTTTCTTTGGCCTTGGAACGCGTTCCACATGGCCACGGCAATCATCTGGGTCAACTTGCTCATCCCGAGCTGGGACAGCCTGGCAAGCTTTTCCCTGCTCAACTACCTTTGGCTTTACGGGCTGAACGCGGGGGGCATTTTTCTCTTCTACGGATTCTTTGAGCTGCGCTATTACATCCAGCGCAAGCAAGAGACGCGCTTCAAGTATAATCCGAAATTCCCCTCCGACGCGCCGTCCGACGTCTTCTGGTTTCAGAGCCAGAATATCGACAATTTCAGCCGGTCGTTTTTCATCACCATACCGCTGTGGACCGTGGTCGAAATCGTGATGCTATGGGCATACGCGAACAGCTGGGCCGTCTGGCTGCCGTGGACGACGCATTGGCTGTACCTGTCGTTCCTCGTCATCATCGCTCCGGCTGTGCACGAAGTGTATTTCTTCTTCCTGCACCGCGCGATCCACTGGCCGCCGCTCTACAAATGGGTGCACTCGGTTCACCACAACTCGATCAACCCCAGTCCGTGGTCGTCGCTGTCCATGCATCCGGTGGAAGGGTTCCTCTACCATGCCGAAGCCTGGCTGCACCTGCTGATCCCATCCAACCCTGTCTGCGCGTACTTCACACTGCATGGGGCCGGCTTCGGAGCGGTGAATGGCCATCTTGGGTTTGAGACCTTCGAACTCACGGACAAGATCAAGCTCGATAGCCATTCCTATGTCCACTACCTGCACCACAAGTATTTCGAGGTGAACTACGGCGGTGACGGTCTGGTTCCTCTCGATAAGCTTTTTGGCACTTGGCACGACGGTAGCAAAGAAGCTGACGAGGCTATGAAGGCGCGCTTCCGCAAAAAGAAAGAAAAGCTGCGCGCGCAGCAGGAAGCCCGCGGCGGCCCGGCCACTGGAATGCCGGCGGAATGACGATCAGACGCTGTCTCGACTAAGCCCGAGAGGAGCGGGTGCGGGGCAGCCAGGCTTTTGTTGAAACCCCGCGGGGCGGGTAAACCGGGAGGAAGACTATGAAGCTTTTCAAGATACTTGTGTCCACAGCAGTGCTGGCTGCGTACAGCACCAGCAGCACGCTCGCCGCCGACATCTTCGTTATCGGCGGCAAGCCGGACGATCCATTCTGGTCAATCGTCAAGCGTGGTGCCGAAGACGCCGGTAAGGTGGTCGAAGCTCAAGGTGGTAAAGTCACCTGGCTCGGGCCGCAGAACTACGACAATCTGGGTGTGGACGCGGCCGAACTGATCCGCCAAGCCATCGACCAGAAGGCCGACGCCATTGTCGGTCCGGACTGGGTGCCGGAAGCCATGGATCCGGCGTTCAAGGCGGTTGTGGACGCTGGCATTCCGCTTGTTATCTACAATGCCGGCGGTTTGCAGGCGGCTGATCGCCTCGGCGCTATGAACTATGTCGGCTCGGACGATTACAAAGGTGGCGTCGCCGGCGGCGAGTATCTCGCTAAGGCCGGCAACAAGAAAGGCGTCTGCATCAACACACTGCCGGGTGCGGCCAATATCGAGGCCTACTGTGGTGGCTTTAGGGAAGGGATGAAGAATGGCGGCGGCGAGGCCGATGTGTTGCCGTTGCCAGCTACCTCCTTCGGCTCGGCAACAGCAGTGGCGCAGGCGGTGAAGGCCTATCTGCTGCAGCATCAAGCCGTGACCGCGGTGTTCACCATCGGCAATGTCGACGCCAATTCGGCCATGAACGGTATTACCCAGGCCGGCAAGGCCGGGCAGGTTCAACTCTGCGGCATCAACTTTGACGAGACCATCCTGAACAACATCAAGGATGGAAAACAGGCCTGCGCGATCGACCAGCAGGGCTACTGGCAAGGCTACCTCGCCGTCTCAATCTTGAATGGCAAGGTAAACTACGGGCTGACTGTGCCGACGCGCGAGATCCTCACCGGTCCTGGGATCATCGACAAGAACACTGTCGAGCTGACCATTGCCGGCGTGAAGGCCGGCGCGCGATAGGTGTCCTTACGGCCGCCCGCCGTGTGAGGCGGGCGGCCAGTGCATTCTACTTCCATAGCGACCGCAATTTTTGGCGCTCGATAACTCGCGGATTACCCATGACGGCACATCCCGTGACATCCACCCCAACGCCGATGGCAAATCGCGGCCGTTCTGGACTGGCCCTGGGTCGTCTGGCGCGGCGGCCCGAGACGGGCTCGTTCCTGGGCATGGTCGCAGTCTTTCTGTTCTTCGCCATATTCGGAGGCAGTGGCTTTTTGTCAGCAGCCGGTACGGCCAGTTGGCTGAGCATCGCCTCCGAGATCGGCATCATCGCTCTGCCGATAGGGCTGCTGATGATCGCTGGTGAGCTGGACATCTCGGTCGGCGCCGTGATTCCCGCGGCCTCTCTAACGGCCGCGATCATATCCGGCTACTATGGCCTGCCTGATTGGCTCGGCATCACGGCCGCCCTTGGGCTCGGTCTTGCCATCGGCTTGATCAACGGCGTGTTCGTCACACGAACCACGATCCCGTCCTTGATAATTACAATAGGAACGATGTTCGGCACAATGGGCCTGACGCTGGGCCTTACGGTGATGATCGCCGGCAGCACCGGTGTCTCGCTGGTGCCCGACGAACTCACGAAGACGCTTCTCGGCCAATATCTCGGGGGCATGTTCCAAGTGACGATTCTCTGGTGGCTCGTCTACATCGCCGCCCTTCTGTGGCTCCTCCACATCTCGCCCGTGGGCAACTGGATCTATGCACTCGGGGGCGACAAGGAGAGCGCGCGCAACGCGGGCATCCCCACCAAGCGGCTTACCATCGGTCTATTCATGCTTTCGGGGTTTTCCGCCGCGTTCGTCGGAGTCAGCCAGGTGATGGTCTACCAGAGCGCTCAGGTTCTGGCTGGGCAGTCCTTCATCTTCAATTCGATCATGTGCGTGGTCATCGGGGGCGTTCTGCTTACCGGCGGATTTGGCTCGGTCGTAGGTATCGTGTTCGGCACGATCACCTTCTCTATCGTAAACCAGGGCATCTACTTCACGAGTATCGATCCCAACATGGGAAGCGTCATCATCGGCGCGCTTCTCCTGATCGCCGTACTCACCAACGACACCTTTCGGCAGCTGGCGCTCAGCTACTCATCGAAGAAGGTTTGAGGGACCGCCATGACTGAGGCAATCAAATCCTTGTTGCGCCGCCCGGAAGCAGGCTCGATCCTCAGCCTGATCGGGGTGGTGCTGTTCTTCGTATTTTTCGGTGGCGTGGACCTGGGTACACTCCTTGGGGCGGCGAGCTGGGTGAATTTCGCCGCCAATCTCGGCATTGTCGCCATTCCGGTCGGTCTGCTGATGATCTCGGGTGAACTCGACATCTCCATCGGCGCATTGATTCCCGCGGGCTCTATGACCACCGCCATCCTTAGCGGCTACTATGACCTGCCCATCGCGGTGGGCATGGCCGGCGCCCTGGCGGTCGGTGTGGCGGTCGGCCTTGTCAATGGTTTGCTGACGATCCGCACCTCGGTGCCTTCGTTGATCATTACGCTCGCCACCCTGGTTGCGATGCAGGGCTTGGTGCTCAGTGGGTCCGTGTTGCTAACTGGCAACGCTAGCGTTGCCGTCACCGCGCCCGAATGGGCCAAATTCCTGTTCGGACAGCTTATCGGTGGAAGCCACCAGGTCATCATCGTCTGGTGGGTAGTGTTCGCTGTCATCATTGGCTTCGTGCTGCACAAGACCCGCTTTGGCAACTGGCTGTTTGCAATGGGCGGCGATCGCGTCAGCGCCCGCAATGCAGGCATTCCGATAAACCGCATGACCATCGCACTGTTCGTGCTGTCCGCCGTCAGCGCCACATTCGTTGGCATGTGCCAGGCGATCCTGTTCAACTCGGCCCAGGTTTCCGGCGGAATGAACTTCATCTTCAACGCAATCGTGTCCGTGGTGGTCGGCGGCGTACTGCTCACGGGAGGGTTCGGCTCGGTCATCGGCATCTTCGTCGGCACCATCACGTTCGCCATTGTCAGCCAAGGCATCTACTTCACCCAGATCGACCGGAACTGGTCGAACCTGATCATCGGCGTGATGCTTTTGACGGCGGTGCTGATGAATCAGGCATTCCGGGAACTGGCTCTGTCTTACCGGCGAGGTTCGAAACAAAGCGTGCCGAGGGCACCCATACAGCACTAAGCGATGCGGCTGCAGTTGCGATCAGCGACTGCTTGGAAGAACGAAAGATGCGACAATTATGAGCGAAAAACCTGCCATTCTCGAACTGAAAAATGTCAACAAGTCTTTCGGCCCGATCGACGTGTTGCATAAGATCTCGCTGCAAATTCGCCGGGGTGAGGTCTTGTGTCTCCTCGGCGACAACGGCGCCGGAAAGTCCACTCTCATCAAGGTGTTGGCAGGCGTCCACAAGCCGACCAGCGGCGAGATCCTGATGGACGGAAAGGCGGTCAGCTTCGACCGTCCGAGCGCTGCGCAGGAGCGGGGCATTGCCACCGTGCACCAGTTCGGCGGAACGTTCCCCTTAATGAGCATCGGCCGCTCCTTCTTCGTTGGATTGGAGCCGACAAAGGGTTGGGGTCCGTTCAAGATCTACGACCGCAAGCGCGCCAACGAGATCGCGGTGAAAGCGGTGCGGGATTTCGGCATCACGCGTATCGACGACGGTGACCGGCTTGTTGGTGGCCTGTCAGGCGGGGAACGCCAGTCTTTGGCCATTGCCCGCGCCGTGCATTTCGGCGCTCGCGTTCTGATCCTCGATGAGCCGACGGCAGCGCTCGGCGTCAAGCAGGCAGCTCACGTGCTGCGCATCGTCAATGAAGCCAAGCGGCGCGGTCTCGCGGTCATCTTCATCACCCACCAGGTGATGCACGCGATGGCGGTGGGAGACCATTTCGCCGTCCTCATTCGCGGTGCGATCGCCGCCGATTTCCGGAAGCGCGAGAAAACCCGCGAGGAGATCACCGACCTGATGGCCGGCGGTGAAACCATGGCTGACCTCGAGGCGGAAATCGAGCATGAATTGCATGCATGATCACAATGAAAATGCGCCGCCTCTCGAGCTGGATGGGCGGGCGGCCCGATCGTTTTCCTCGGGAAACCTCTGCCTTCGACCGGCCCTGATGACCCTTGGCGCCACCAGCCTCTTCACGTCGAACAAAGCAGAAGAAATATGACAATACGGATCGCAGTGATCGGTGCCGGTGTGATGGGCGCCGACCACGCCAGGATAGTGGCGGAAGACCTTCCCGGAGCAAGCCTTCAGCTGGTGTGCGACATGGATGAGGCGCGTGCCCGCACTGTTGCCGACACCTTTGGTGCGCCCGACATCTCCACCGATCCAGAAGATGTTGCCGCGCGGAAGGACGTGGACGCAATCATCGTGGCGAGTCCCGATACCACGCATGCGCCGCTGTCGAAGGCCTGTATTGCCGCCGGCAAGCGTGTGTTGTGCGAAAAGCCCCTCTCACAAGCGTCCGCTGACTGTATCGCGGTGATGGAGGCCGAACAGAAGTCGGGCGCGAAATTCGTCCAGCTTGGTTTCATGCGGCGCTACGATCGCTCCTACGAAGAGATGAAGCGAGCGCTTACAGACGGCCGCCTTGGCCGGCCCCTGATGATGCACAATTTTCACCGCAATGTCGAAACGCCGGCGGCAGATTTCACCGGCGCAATGGCTATCACCAATTCGGCCCCACACGAGTTCGATGTCGTGCGCTATGTGCTCTCGACGGAATATGCGTCGATTTCGGCCTTCCAGCCGAAGCGCTCAGATGCCCGGGTCGCGCCTGTCTTCATGGTGCTGGAGACGGTCGATGGCCAACTCGTCAACATCGAGATCAACAACAATGCCGCCTATGGTTACGATGTCCGTGCCGAGCTGATCGGCGAGCGGGGCACCGTTGCGATGAACAACGTCGCCTACACTCGCATCGATTCTGCGCTTGCACAGAGCACGAGCTACGACGCCGACTGGCGGACCCGCTATGCCGATGCGTACCGTCGGCAGAACCGCGACTTCCTACGCTTCGCCATGACTGGTGAGTTCCCGGCAACCGCTGCGAATTGCTGGGACGGTTATTGCGCCGCCGTCGTTGCCGAGGCGGGCGTGAAGGCGTTGCACGAGGGCCGCCGCGTACCCGTCCAAATGATCGCAAAGCCGGAGTTTTACGCGTGAAGCTGGGTTTCGTTTCAGACAGCCTCGGCAACCTGCCCTTCGAAACGATGCTGGATCATGCGAAGCGCATGGGTGTCTCCGGCGTCGAGGTGAACACCTGTGGCTGGTCCACCGCGCCGCATTTTCGGCTTTCGTCCATGCTGGGCAACAGGGAAGGCCAGAAGCGCTTCGTTGGCGCGTTCGAGGCGCGCGGGCTAGAAATCATCAGCCTCAACGCAAACGGCAATCCGCTGCACCCGACCGACCCGGCCCAGGGCGAAGGGCTGAAAACCACTATTCGCGTCGCAGGCGAAATGGGCATCCGGACGGTCTGCACCATGAGCGGCCTCCCGGCCGGCAACGCTGCAGATATCATGCCCAACTGGGTCATCTCGTCTTGGCCGCCGGAAACACAGGCCATTTTGAAATACCAGTGGGAAGAGAAGCTGATTCCCTTCTGGACCGAGATCGTGGCGTTGGCTGAAGAGAACGGCGTGGAGCGCATCGCGCTTGAACTCCACGGCAACCAGTGTGTCTTCAACGTGCCCTCGCTTCTGAAGTTGCGACAGGCGGTCGGACCCGTCGTGGGGGCGAATCTGGACCCTTCGCATCTGTTCTGGATGGGTGCCGACCCGCTGGCGGCGGCTCAATCGTTGGGCGAGGCGGTTTATCACGTTCATGCCAAGGACACGATGCTCAACGCACCAGTGCAGGCGACGACATCTCTGCTCGAGAATGGCAGCCTGATGAATCTTCCAGCCCGGTCATGGAGCTACATCACGCTTGGCTTCGGCCATGGCGAGGAGTGGTGGCGGCAATTCTGCTATCGCCTCAAGATGGCCGGCTATGACGGCTGGCTTTCCATCGAGCATGAGGACGTGCTCCTGAACTCTCTGGAGGGACTCGAAAAGTCCGTAGCGCTACTGCAGGGGGTCATGCCGTCCGCCCCCGCCGACTACAAACCGCAAGCCATCTGAAGGAAGGTTCCATGCCTTGGATCGACGCCTGTGCCGCCGCCGACATCGAAGCCGAGGAAGCCAAGCGCTTCGATCATGGCGGTCGCACCTTTGCGATCTTTCGAAATGATGCGGACGAATATTTCTGCACCGACGGGCTTTGCACGCACGAGAGTATTCACCTCGCTGACGGTCTCGTAATGGGGAATACAGTGGAGTGTCCTAAACACGCATCCGTTTTCGACTTCACGACTGGGGACGTAGAGACCCCGCCCGCTTGCGAGAATCTCAAGACGTACAAGACGAAGGTCGAAAATGGCCGCGTCATGATCGAGATCTGAGCCATATGGACCAGCCGTTCCAGCTTGCAGCCTGCGCCGAGATGCTCTGGCGCGACCGCCCGATTACTTGGCGCGCCGAAATGAATTGGCCATTCATCGCCAAGGCGCTGTTTGACTGCCTGATCCCCTGCGGAGGCTGATTATGGGCATGTATCACAACCGTCCTCATGTCGAGGACATCCGCAAGATGAAGAAGAGCGGACAGAAAATCTCCATGCTCTTCGTCAGCACCCCGGATGAGGCGGCTGCCGCAGCCGCTGCCGGCATCCATATGCTCTCCATCGAAGGTCGATATTTCGATCCGGAAATGCGCCAAGCAGCCGGCGATTGTTTCGTACAAGTCGGTTTGCCATATGGCAGCTATGGGAGTTTCGCGGGCCGCCCGCTCGCAACAGCGGAGGACTATCTGCGTGCAGCGTTCCACTTTGCCGGCACAGGCGGCGACGCCTTTTATTGTGCGGCGTCATACGACATCCAGAAGACGTTATGCGACAACTACATTCCTGTCGTTGGCCATATCGGCCTAGTGCCGTCTTATATCACCTGGACGGGTTGGCGCGCAGTCGGCAAGACCGCGGACGAAGCAGTGCGCATTTGGCGACACACCCAAAAGCTGGAGCAAATAGGAGTCTTCGGCGCGGAGCTGGAAGTCGTCCCAGATCGCGTCGCGAAATTCCTCACCGAAAACTCCTCGCTTGTCATGCTAGGCATGGGCGCTGGCAAATATGCCGATGCGCAGTACCTCTTCACAGAAGACGTTTGCGGTTACGGCAAGAACCATAAGCCGCGACACGGAAAAGTTTATCGAAACCTTGGCCCTGAGCTGGAGAAGATTCAGGACGAGCGCGTCGCTGCCTTCAAGGACTACAAGGCAGACGTCGATTCAGGCAGATATCCCGGTTACGAGCACACGGTTCCGATTGTGGATGCCGAGTTCGATATCTTCATGAAGATAGTTAAAGGTTGAGAACTATGTCTGTGGGCTCATCTTATCCCTCACGGACATGCGGTCGACAGCGCGTATCAGTTGACAACCGCCGAGCGCCATCGCTTGACGAGCTCAAAGCGCTGATTGCCAAAAGGGAACTGACACTTCCGGAGAAGTCGGAGGCTGTCGCCCGGGTGATATTTGCGGAGCCGGATTACGTGGCTTTCGAAAATGCCACCGCAATCGCGCGCCGATGCCATGTATCACCCGCGACCGTGTCCCGACTTGCATCGCGTCTCGGGTTTGGGTCGTTTGTGGAAATGCAGAGCTGCTTCCGAAATCATATACTGCTTCGATTCAAACTTCAGGAAGAATACGTGAAGGCGAACTGCTGAGGATCATGTGCACGGACTTTTGACCCCCGACGGCCGAGTGCTCTTTCCAAACTTGACGGCGATCGTAATTCCCGAGGCGGCTGTTGGGAGCTTTTTCGCTTACGCGCACCTTGCGCAGTTCCGGCCCCTGCTGAAGCCTGTCCAGAATGGCGACCTGGTGGGTGAGCGATTGAGGGCGGTCGCCCTGCCGGGTCATGCTCCCGGTCATACCGGCTACGCGTTCGACACGGACGAGGACCGTTTCCTATTCTTCGGGGACGTCGTTCATGTGCCGGCCTTGCAGTTCGGCAATCCCGCGTTCAGTTGGGGCTATGACGACGATCAGCCGACGGCGCGCGCAACCCGCCTAAATGTTTTCAGTGACGCGGCCAAGGCGGGGACGTGGATCGCCGGCGCGCACCTTGGCTGGCCGGGCATCGGTCGCGTGGTGCGTAAGGGCGAAGCATACGGCTATGAGCCGGCAGGAGGACGAGTGACCGGATAGGCGGCCCGGTACTGATTGGTACCGCTCTCTTCGCCCAAGGCAAGGATCTCGACGAGCAGCGCGCCTCACTCCGCCGTCCTCAACGGCGGCGGCACATCGTCCGGCCCACAAAATATCTGATTCTTGATCCACTGGCGGCCGATCGACGCCTGAGGCTTACCGGATCGGCGTCTCGCCGCGAAACAGCGGCTGGTGCGCCCGCATCAAGGCGGCAATCCGGTCGGCGACTTTTCGTACCGGCGGGGAGTGACGTTCCTCGTGATGGGTGACGATCCATTGGTCGGTTTCGAGCTCGGGGATAGGCTGAGCGACGCGAACCAGCCGCGGATCGCTGTCACCGACGAAGCACGGAAAGACCGAAAGGCCGGCGCCGGCGGCCACCAGTTCACGCACCGCATGGGTGTTGTTGCCGCGTACGGCGATGCGGTCGCCGTGATGGGCTTGCAGCCAGCGCGCCGATGCAACGTTTGCGCCTTCGCCGGTGACGCCGACGAACAATCCAGCGGCGATGCCGTTGATCAGGTGACGTCCGGAATAAATGGCGTGAGCGACTTTGCCGCTCTGACGGCCGGCCAGCCACTGCTCGGTCGGACGCTCGCTGCGGATGCCGATGTCGGCGGCACGGCGGCCGATGTCGACCCGCTCGGTCGTGGTGACAAGCTCCACCCTTATGCCGTCGTCGACCGTCCAGATCTCGCCGATATGGGCGGAAATGAAAGCCGAGGTCCATGGCCCGGCCGAGACGCGGACAATGCGGTCGGGCAGGTTTCCCTCGCGCCAGCGGGTCAGCGACTGCATTGCTGCCTCGACGTCTTCGGCGCGCCGCAGCAGTTCTTCGCCGACCGGGGTCAGCCGGTAGCCGGTCTGCTGGCGCACGAACAGAGGTTCGCCGATCTGCTTTTCCAGCGCGGTGACGCGTCGTCCAAGGGTGGCTGCGCTGAGGCGCGTGGTTCCCGTCGCTGCGCTCAAGCCACCCAGCCGCGCAACGTCGAGAAACAACCTCAGATCGTCCCAGCCGATATCCATTTTGCAGAAATGAAAAACTCCTTGCGACCGTGGCTGTAGCGCGAAGGGGCATCATGCGCAAGTATGCAGGCGTTGGACGCGTTGGACATTCTTGCTTGGCGGGACAGTGACAAGCGCCTCGGCTGGCTAAGAAGCCAGCGCAATCTTTTCGATCGCGCATGCGCTTCGCGCCGATGCTTTGCGCTTTCGACCAACCCAAGCGCGCGGGCATTCTGCACGCCAAAGGAGACGATCATGTTGGATGAACTTCGACACCGTTTCGCCCGCTGGCTTGCCTATCGCCAGACGCTTGCGAGCTTGAGGCGGGCCCCAGACAGCACACTTGCGGATGCTGGCATTTCTCGCGAAGAGATCCGCGAGCATGCCCGCCACGCCAGCGTGCGTCGTTGAGGAACCGGGCATGCAGATGATTGAGCTTTGGGATGGCCGCTCGGTACCGGGCATTGGCATCGGCACCTGGGCGGCGGGTGGCCCCGCGCGTTGGCGTGACACGGCGACAACCTATGGCGAGGTCGATGACATCAGGTCGCAAGCCGCGCTGGCGATGGCCTATGAGATCGGCGCGCGGGTGTTCGACACGGCGGCCGCCTATGGCGCCGGCAATGCCGAACTGATCCTCGGGCGAGCGTTGAAGGGTAAGGACGAAGCCGTCATCGTCACCAAGGTCGGCTATTTCGGCGATCCCGAAACGCGCAAGATTGCTCCCGAGGATGCCTCTGCCGCAGCGATCCGGACATCGATCGACAATTCGCGGCAGCGCCTGCAGCGCGATTGTATCGACGTCGCGCTGCTACATATCAACGAGTATCCGATCGAGCGCGCCGGCGAGGTGTTCGATACGCTCGGCCTGTTGCGCCAGGAGGGCAAGATCGGCGGCTTCGGCTGGAGCACCGATCACCGCGAACGGCTTGCCGCCTACGCGCCGCGCGAGGGCTTCGTCGCCGTAGAGAACGACTTCAATGTGTTTACCCCGGCGAACGGGCTGATGGCCGTTGCGGCGCGCGAGAACCTCGTCTCGTTCAGCCGGCTGCCGCTGGCAATGGGGTTGCTCACCGGCAAATACACGCCGGCCATGCGGCTGCCCACCAACGATGTGCGCGGCGGCAATGCCGAATGGATGGTATTTTTCAGGGATGGCGCCGCCAACCCGCACTATCTGTCAAGGCTCTCGGCAATCCGCGACCTGCTCACGTCGGGCGGACGCACGCTTGCGCAGGGCGCGCTCGGCTGGATCCTCGCCAAGTCGGCAATCGCGCTGCCGGTTCCCGGCTTCACGCGGCCCGAGCAGGTCGAGGACAATCTCGGTGCGCTGGAAAAAGGGCCGCTGCCGGCAGCGGTGATGGCCGAGATCGACGCCGTGCTGAAAATTGCCGAGACTGCTTAGGGTGTGGCGAATCCGAAATTCGCATTGGCGATAACGCGACCAACTTCGATCTCTCTGCTGTCTGCCGATATCGCATTTTTCTTAGTCAAGCTTCCGTGGCGCGATTGAAGGAGCGGCGGACACGCTCGAGTTGAAGGTCCGCCGCTCCGGTTTTCAGATCAAAGAGTGATGCTGCAACGGGAGATGGGTGGCGAGCTGCGCTTGAGCTGAGCCGCCGACCGCGTCGCTGTCGAGAGAGAGCGACCCGGTTGAGCTGTCAAAGATGATGTGGTGGGAACCATCATCCGTGGCCGTACCAGCAGGAGACGCATGCAATGAAAGCCCGCTCGACTTAAGCTCGGTAAGAGCGGCTTGATCGAGGTGGAGCTTGTCCTGAAGCTTGCTGAAGTCGAAGGCATCGTTGCCTCCGTGACCCGACATGATCTCGGCGGCGGCGCCGTTCTTTGCCTGGGCCCCGACATTTTCACCGCTCTGGACGGTCTGGGCGAACCCATGGCCGGTCAGGTTGGTTGCGGTTCTGTCGGAGTGATTGTTGGGGGCGAGAAACTCCGAGCCGGCAGAAAGAGCATGGCTCAACACAGCCAGCACCCGGTCAACGCCGCTGCCCAAATCCTCCATCTTGTTGCCGCCAGTGTCGACATGGGAGGTGTCGTTGCCGCTATGGCCCGCCATTTTGTCGGTGCTTGCACTTGCATGGGAGGCATCACTGGTGGCTTTTCCGTGACTGGCCGTGCGGTGGGAAGTCGCAGCTCCAGCAGAATTACTATCGCTAGTGCTGGCGTCGGAAGGGGCGATGGCGGTAGCAGTCGCAGTAGAAGTGCCATGGCTGGTCTTGGAGTCGGAGGCGGCCACAGTAGAGCTATTATCGGCAGCGGTGGCAGTGGAAGGCACAGTTGCAGTGGAACTGCTATCGCCCGTCGCGGCTTCGGAAGAGGCCGCGGCAGTCGAACTGGTATTGCCGGCGTCGTCGGAAGCGGCAGTTACGGTCGAACTGCCATCGCCGGTGGCGTCATGGGAAGGGGCAGTCGCAGTCGAACTGCTATCGCTGGCGGTGGCGTCGGAAGGGGCCGTGGCAGTCGAACTGATATCGCCGGTGGCGGCGTCGGAAGCGGCAGTTACAGTCGAACTGCTATCGCCGGTGGCGTCATGGGAAGAGGCAGTCGCAGTCGAACTGCTATCACTGGCGGTGGCGTCATGGGAAGGGGCAGTCGCAGTCGAAGTGTTGTCGCCGGTGGCGTCATGGGATGGGGCAGTCACAGTCGAACTGCTATCGCTGGCGGCGGCATCGGAAGGGGGTGTCGCGGCAGCGCTGCCGTCGCTGGTGTCGGAAGGTTCGGCCCCGGTGGTAGCGAGGTTGTGCTCCCGGAAAACGGCTTGCAATTCGGAGGAGCTTTCAAGCGCGGTGTCGCCGTTCTGCGTTCCCCATTTGTAGGTGTAGTCGAAGCCGGGCGTCGGAACCAATGCGGCCCAATGATCGATCATGGTTTGCATCTGTTCGGGGGTGGGCATGACATGTCTTCCGCCATCGGAAGTCTCCCAGTTACCGCCGCCAAAGGCCTGATATACCGGAACGATGTTGTTAGCCGGGATGCCCGACTTCACCGCTGCAGCCACGGCTCGATCGATCATGTCGTAATCGACCGTGTCCGTTCCCGTGCGCACCGGATAGGGGTCTATTCCGAAATAGTCGATATGCGTGTTGGCCGGATTGTAGGTGTTCGTAAAATCCGGATTGGTCGGGGACCCCATGTTCATCATGGTGATGAAGGTCTTGGCGCCTGGAAAATGCTCATGGATCCAGTCGGATTCCGCCTTCAGGTTCTCAGCGGTTGCGTAGGTGCCCCACCTGCCGGTGGGATCGGGCTCGTCAACAAGATAGAACCCAAACACATTCGGATTGCCGAGGAAGGGGGTCATTTTCTCGATGAAGGATGAGGTTACGCCCTCGTGCTCATTCAGGTAAACCAAACCCTTCATGCCATCCGGCAATGCGTTGACCTGGCTAACATATTGAACGTCGGCCAGATTGAAGCCAGCGTTTGCGATTTCGGTGGCGGAACCACCCGAGGTGTAGTGCAGAGTTGCCATCCAGTAATCCTTTTTCTCGTTCGATAGCGCCCGAGGCCTACCTACTAGAGGGTGTATATTAGCGCCAAATCACATAAAGACACCCGTTGATAAAATCATTGAGCGTTTGTTGGAATGCTGCATGCATTGTGGCTTATTTTGATAAAAACGGGTTGTACACAAGAAACTTATCGCTTTTCTTAGGTCACAATTCCGGCGGAATCGCGACTTTATTTTGAAATAGCTGTAGCTTCGCAACTTATGACGTTTAAATTACGGGAAATTACATTCTTGTTTGCTTTTGATTTGTCAATTTACCTTACGAGATGAAAATCAGACAGACGTTAACCACAAGAGCCAAACTGCTCCGTGGTCTCCCGTGGTCTCACTGCCGCAAGCAATTAGTTGTGGACAATTCGTAGGGATCTGCGCGCTCAGCGGGCGGCAGATCTCCGTGATCGAGATCAAGTCAATGTAGGAAGCCGCTCAAGGTGAGAATAGGGGCGGTTCCCAGCTGGAGCGCCTGCCGCACTCGCCCATGAGGAAGACTTAAGCGACATTAAAGCGGTTCGGCCCACGTTTACAAGCGAGCGACAACTGCGGAATGACTGCCGGGTTCGCGGTGCCTGGTTCCTGCTCTCGCGCTCAAGTAATTGGCAGTCCCGATTTATAGATCGTGATCTGCGAAGGGGCGGTTTGTGAAGCCATAGCCGCTATTGCGCAGCGGATCTGATAGCGGCCCAGGGATCTGATAGTCGATACCGGGCTCAGATGGGATCTGACCGTTCGTTGCCGACAAGAATCGAATAAGAGTAAAGAGACGAGAACCGGATTGGTCGCGAAGCCGTTTGCTTCGTCGTCGTGCACCGTGCGATGAGCCTCTATTTCACTGAGATGCACTAAGTCCGTTCAAGACACGGAAGCGGGCCGCGAACCGCGCCGAGTAAACTCGGTGGCGGGCATCACCCGCTTTGGAAAAATCCGGTGCTGAACAAAGACGGAGCGGCGGACCGGCTCGAGCAGAGGGTCCGCCGTTCCGGGTCGTTCAGATCACAAGGAACGAACCTGCTGCAAGCGACAGACCTGGAGAGAGCGTGGCGAACTGTATTTGAGCTGCGCCACCGATCCCGTCGCTGTCGAAAGAGAGTGCTCCTGTTGAGTTGTTGTAGATGATATGGTCGGAGCTATCATGCGCGGCCGTGCCAGCAAAGAAAGCATCGGATGAAAGGCCTCCCAGCTTAAGCCCGGCAAAAACCGCGTCGTCGAGCTGGATCTTGTCCTGGAGCTTGTTGAAGTCGGTGATCCTGTCGATATTGCCGGCCCCAAGAGCGCTGTTGAACACGAAGGCATCATTGCCTCCGTTACCGGTCAAGATGTCGGCACCGCCGCCACCATTGATGATGTTCGCGCCGGTGTTGCCTTGGATGGTCTGACTGAACTCGTTGCCGCTGAGGTTCATTGCCGTCGTGTCGGATGGATACCTTGCGGCGAGAAGCTCGATCTGGGTGCCCGCCGAAAGCGCATGGCTCACTGACGTGATCACCCGGTCGGAGCCGCCGCCCACCGCCTCGATGACCTTGTCACCGGCATTGTCGACATAGTAGGTGTCATTGCCACCATAGCCGGTCATCGTGTCGGCGCCGCCGAGGCCGTTGATGAAATTGGCGCCGGCATTGCCCTGAATGGTCTGAGCAAAGCCGTTGCCTGTGAGATTGATTGCCGTCGTGCCGGACGGATTACTGGTGGCAAGAAGCTCGATCTCCGAGCCGGCCGCAAGCGCATGGCTGACCGAGGCGAGTACTTTATCGGTACCGCCGCCCGCAGCCTCAATCTCCTTGTCACCGGCATTGTCGACATAGTAGGTGTCATTGCCACCATAGCCGGTCATCGTGTCGGCGCCGCCGAGGCCGTTGATGAAATTGGCGCCGGCATTGCC
>NZ_JAMYUV010000051.1:0-41557 GCF_040323405.1 Mesorhizobium sp. M0048
GCGCGCTGATCCTGCGCCATGCCTGCACCGGCTGCGGCGTCCACATGCACGGCCCGGTCGAGCGCGACCACGCTTTCAAGGGGCTGTCCTTCATCCATCCGGAACGCTTCCAGGAGGATGGCTGGGCGCCTCCGGGCTTCACCGCCTTTGTCTCGTCGATCATCGAGTCCGGTGTCGATCCGAGCCGCATGGATGGTATCCGATCACAGCTGAAGTCGATCGGGCTCGAACCTTATGATTGCCTCAATCCTGGCCTGATGGACTATATCGCCACCTGGACGGCCAAGAGATCGGGCGCGTTGCCGGCCTAGTAGCCGCTCGACTATCATCGATCGAGCCGGGCGACGCCGCCCGGCACGATCACGTGCAGGTGCGGACGGTGGGTCATCGCGGAGCCTTGCCTGTGAAGGACGGCGGTGATGCCGATACGGGGCGCCGAGAGCGTAGCCCTCGACGCCCAAGTTTTCAGGCATTGCCCATTTCAATCGCCTCGACTGCGCCATTGGCCTGCGCCCAGCGCGAAGATCGGCCACGGCTTTTGGTCGAGGGAATGGGCAATTGGATCCCATCCTATCGGCGGAGAGATAGACACTCGAAGATCGAGCATATTAGACTAAGTTTTATGGGCCTGATAGACAATGGTTATCATGAGCTGCCAATGACCGGCGAGCATGCCGTTGCGGTGGAGGGGCTTCCACCCATCCACAAGGACCCCTTCGACCGGATCCTGATTGCTCAATCGATTGTGGAAGGCATCAGATTGCTGACCGTCGACGATCTGGTCGCGCAGTATCCTGGGCCTGTCCGTCGTCTCTGACCGAGGTGGCCCGAGCGGTGGGCTAGGCGGTTGAAGTCAGCTATCGCTTCAGACCACCCATGAACGCCTTTACGCGAGCAGAGTCGACCTGGTTCCACCAGACGCCGTCGTGCTTCAGCGCGCTGGCGATGATGACCCCGTCGACAATGGCGAGGATATCGTTGGCATTGTCCGGCGTCACGCCGCTTCCGACCAGCGTCGGCAGGCCGGCGGCCTGCTTGATCATGCTTATGTAGCCCAAATCCGCGGCGTGGCCGGTGCGCTGGCCGGTGGCGATGATGGCATCGGCATCGAAGAAGACCAGGTCCTTGACCAGTTCCTCCACCGGACGGTCGGCGACGATGGCATGTGCGCCGTGTTTGACATGGGCATCGGCGAAGATGCGGATGCCGTTGGCGCGCAGCCTGGCGCGGTAGCGCGCCGCGCGGCCCGACTCGCCCTCGACAAAACCCTCATTGGCGACATAGGCGTTCGCCCATTGATTGACGCGGACGAAACCGGCGCCGGCAGCGCTGGCGATCGCCAAGGCCGGGATCGCGGCATTGGCCAGCACATTGATGCCGACCGGCCTGCCGAGCTCGCGGCGGATGCGGTCGGAAACGACCGCCATATAGGCCGCCGTCTCCGGCCCGATATCGTCAGGCTTGGCGAAAGGGATGTCGCCATGGTTCTCGACGATGACGCCGTCGCAGCCGCCGTCGAGATAGGCTTTGGCGTCATCGAGCCCGCGCTGGTAGATCACCTCCACGGCCTCGCCGTCATAGCGCGGCGCGCCGGGCAGGGGCGCCAGGTGAACGACGCCGATCACTACCTTGGTGCGGCCGAAAAGGTGCAAGAGTGCGTCGCCGCCGGATTGGCCGATCTGGGTCATGAGAGCTCCATTTGATCGATGAGCACCGCCATCTCGGAGGCGGAAGGACAGGATGCCAGCGTGCCCGGCCGTGTCACGGCGATTGCGGCGGCCGCCAGCGCAAGCTCCAGCGCCGAGGTGACCAACATGCCCCGCGCAAGCCCGCCGGCGAGACAGCCGCAGAACACATCGCCGGCGCCGCTGGTGTCGAGCGCCTCGACCTGCGGGGCCGGCAAACGAAGCGGCTCTTCCTGGCCCGGGCCAAGCACGAGACAGCCTGCGGCGCCGAGCGTGATGATGACGGTGCCTGCACCTTTGGCTACCAGCGCGTCGGCGGCTGCTGTCATGTCATCCCGGCCGGTCAGGGTTTTCGCCTCGGATTGGTTGACAACCAAAAACTCCGCCAGGCCAAGATCGGGAACGGATGCCGCATCGATCGGGCTGGCGTTGAGAACGGTGCGTGCGCCGTTTTCCTTTGCTGCTCTGAGGCAGGCATCGGTCGCGGCGGCACGCAAATTTCCCTGGCAGACGAGGATGTCGCCGGGAGCGATCCAGCGGACAAGTGCTGTTTGCGCCACCGGATCGAACGCTTCGCTGCAGGCAACGCCGCTGACGATGAAATTCTCGCCGCCTCGATCGACGACGATGGTCGAGCGGTCGCTCGGCAGCTCGAATTCGCTGACCTCGAGGTCTGACAGTTCGCTGTCGAGGCGGCTCCTGATCCATGTGCCTTCGCGGTCCTTGCCGAGCGCCGTCCAGAACGTCACCTCTGCACCAGTCCGCGCTGCTGCGACCGCTTGGTTGGCACCCTTGCCGCCGAGCCCGTCGGCATAGCTCACGGCATTCAAAGTCTCGCCCGCGGCAGGGAGGCGGCCGACGCGAAACATGGTATCGATGCAGGCATTGCCGACGACATGGACATGCATGGCTCAGCTCTCGCCGGTCGCCCAGCCCAGCATCTGTTCGAACAGGGTCTTGTAGCCTGGCCAGGCGATGAATTGCGGCGGCAGCCAATGCGGCCCGACATCGGATGTCCAGGCCACGGTGCGGCCCTTGCCGTAATGGCCGGTGACAAGCAGCGGCGGCGAACCATAATCCGACGATACGCTGGCCAGAACTTCCGCATCGTCCTTCAGTGTCACCTCGTTGAAGCCTAGCAGGATCGGCCAGTCCGAACCGAGGCCCCTGAGGATAGGATGGCTCGACCCTGGTTTCGGCACCGGGGCAAAGCCTTCGGGAACCTCGACGCGGTCGTCGTAGGCCAGGCAGTTCACCGGCAGCACGTCCTCGATTGGCGTCTTGCGGTAGCGCGCGCCGCCATTGATGCCCTGGAAGCTGTAATAGCCGCCGAACATCAACAGACCGCCGCCGTCGCTGACGTAATCGCGGAGCAGGCGCAGGCGGTTCGGCGTCGGCTTGGAGTGGACCCAGGTGTCGGGATGCAGCAGCAGCGTGTTGGCGCCAATGTCGGAGAGCACGACCGCGTCATAGGCCGACAGCGCCTCCATCGTCTGAGGAAAGCCGCGCTGCGCCTCATGCGCCGGCATGAAGGTGACGTCGAAATCGGTCGCCTTGAGCGCGCCCAGCAATTCGTCAGCGCCGGTGTGATAGGTGACAGTCGGGAACTGGTCGAAACCCTTGATGTGGGTCGCGGTCGACACCCAGGATTCGCCGGCAAGCAGGATCTTCTTCTTGGACATTTGAACTCCGTCGTAAGTCTAGGCCGCTTGGAGCCGCGCGAACACGCTCTTCGGATTGGCGATCAGCATGCGGTCGATGGCCGCCTGTTCGACGCCATGCCGTTTCAGGCGCGGTATGAAATGCTTCAGGATATAGCCATAGCCGAAGCCGCCGAAGCGCGTCAGCATGATCTTGAGGAACACATCCTGCGACAATAGCAGGCGGTCGCCGAAGCCGGCCTCGACAAGGGCGGCGATGGCGCGTGCGTTCTCCTCGTCGGAGGGCGATTGCGCGTCCTGGTCGGCATAATAATAGTCCATGCCGATCATGTCGTATTCGAGGAACGCGCCGCGCCGGGCGAGGCTTTTCTGGTAAGCGGGATCGTCGTGGCTCGGGTTCATGTGGCAGAGCACGGTGTGGCGGAGATCGGCGCCCTCGGCCTCGACGGTATCGAGCACGTCGTGCGCCAGCCGCTCCCAGCCAGGCAGATGGATCGACAGCGGCACGCCGGTGATGCGCGAAGCGCGCGCCGAAGCTCGCAGCGACTTGCGTTCCTCGGCGGTGAAATCCTTGCTGACGCCGACCTCGCCGATCAGCCCGGCCATGATCGGCGGCTGCGTCTCGCCGCTGCCGACATCGTTGACGATGAACTCGGTCACGGCGTCGACATCCATGGCCTTCAGCCATTCGGGATGGGTATGCTCGAGATAGAACCCGGTGCCCATGACGATCTTGAGGCCGGACATGCGGCTAATGCGGGCGAGCTTTTCGGGGTCACGGCCGATGCCGATGTTGGTGGCGTCGACGACGGTGTGGCCGCCCAGCGCGCGATAGCGCTGCAGTTCCGACAGCGCCAGGTCGGCGTCGTCGAGCGAGACATTGTCTCGGTTGACGTAAGGGTTCATGCGCAATTCGCCGATGATCTCGATGTTCACCGGCTGCTCGGCGATCGCCATGTCATCGGGATGGCAGGGGCATTTCCAGCTGCGCGCGCCGTCGAGCAATATGTGCTCGTGCATCAGCGTTATCCCCATCTCCTCGACCGGAACCTGGCCGAGCACGGTCATCACTTGGCCGGTTTCGACCCCAATTGGCAACCGCTGCCTGGGCGCTGCGTCATCGAACAGACCACTCATCGGCTCAACGGCTCCGCACGGCGCCGCGGAACAGGCGGAAGTTGAGCCAGATGGCGATCAGGATGATCGTTCCGGTGACGATCGGCGTCAGGAAGGGCGACAGATGCGCCAGGATCAGGCCGTTGCCGATGACGGCCACGGTCAGCGCGCCGAGCACCGTGCCGATGATCGTTCCACGGCCGCCGAACAGGCTGGTGCCGCCGAGCACGACGGCGGCGATGACTTCCAGCTCGAAACCCTGTCCGGCATTTGAAGATCCCGATCCAAGCCGGGCAGCAATGATGATGCCGGCAAGGGCCGCCGCGGTGGCGGAAATCACATAGACGAAGAGCGTCGTCTGCCGCGTGTTGACGCCGGCACGCCGCACCGCCTCGGCGTTGGCGCCGATGCCGGTGACATAGCGGCCGAACGGCGTCTCGTTGAAGGCGAGATAGGCGATGGCCAGGATCGCCAGCGCGATCAGCGCCGGCACCGGCACGCCAAGAAACCAGGCGCGGCCCAGCACGGTGAAAGCGCTTCCGGGCTCGATGGGGATGGAATAGCCGCCTGTGATCAGCAGCGCCACGCCCCGGATCACCGAAAGCCCGGCAAGCGTGACAATGAAGGACGGGATGCCCTCATAGGCGACGAAATAGCCCTGCACCGCGCCAAGCAGGGCACCGAGCGCGAGCATGACGAGGATAACGACTGGCCACGGCAGGCCAAACTGCAAAAGTGTCGCCGACAGCGTCGCCACCAGCGCCAGCACGGAGCCGACCGAAAGATCGATGCCGCCGGTGGTGATGACGAAAGTCATTGCCGCGGCAACGATCAGCAGCGGCGCCGACTGCCGCAGGATGTTCAACAGATTGGGCGATGTCAGAAACGCGTCGGTCGCAACCGAGAAGATGATGGAGACGACCAGAAAGAACAGCGCGATCGAGACGACACTGCCATTGGCGAGGAGCGCATCGCGCCAGGTGCCCTTGCGTACACGTGAGGGCTGGGCGGCGTGGATCGCGTCGCTCATGCCGGCGCTCCACCGCGGTAGCCGTTGGTGGCGGAACGCGCATTGAACTTGCGGCCGACGATCAGATTGACCACGTCCTCGATGTTGGTCTCGCCGATCAGCCGCTCGGCTACGCTGCGCCCTTCGTACATGACCTGGATGCGGTCGCAGACGAGGAACAGATCCTGCAGCCTATGGGTGATCAAAATGACGCTGACACCGCGCGCACTGACCGCACGGATCAGTTCGAGCACCGCCTCGACTTCGGCCACGGCAAGCGCTGCCGTCGGCTCGTCCATGATCAGCACGGCCGGCTCGAACGAGGCGGCACGGCCGATCGCGATCGACTGGCGCTGCCCGCCGGAGAGGTTTTCGACCTTGAGTCGCGTGTCGGCAATGACGATACCGAGCCGATCGAGCATCTGGCGCGTCTCTTCATGCATGCGCTTCTTGTCGAGAAAGGAAATACCTGCGATGCGGCGACGCGGCTCGCGGCCGAGAAACAGATTGCCGGCGACGTCGACCGTGTCGCACAGCGACAGGTCCTGGTAGACCATCTCGACGCGCGCCGCACGCGCGTCCGCCGGCGAGCTGAAGATCACCGGCTTGCCGTCGATCTCGATGGTGCCGGCGTCGGGAACTACGGCTCCCGACAGCACCTTGCTCAATGTCGATTTGCCGGCGCCATTGTCGCCGACCAGCCCCAGCACCTCGCCCGGCTTCAGCGTCAGCGATACGTCATCGAGCGTCTGGATGGCGTTGTAGCGCTTTGAGATGCCGCTCATCCGCACCCGATAGGTCTGGCCACTGCTCATCTGGGATTCCACGCGATTGCAGTCATCCGCGGCGCAGCCTCAGACGGCGCCGCGGCCCGGTCGCCAACGCAGTTTACTTGAACATCGCGCGGTATTGGTCGACATTCTTCTTGGTCACGATCGTCACCGGGATGTTGATGATCGGATCGATTTTCTCGCCCTTCTTGAGCTTGCCCAGCGCTTCGACCGCAGCCTTGCCTTCGCCTGCCGGATCCTGCTGCACGACCGCGACCACCCAGCCGTCGTCGATGCCCTGAACGGCCTGCTTGGTCAGATCCCAGCCGAACACCTTGACGTCGCCAGTGCGGCCCTGGCTGGTCACGGCCGAAACTGCGCCGAGCAAGGCTGGTTCGCCGGTTGCATAGAGCGAGTTCATGTCCGGATTGGCAGTCATCAGGTTTTCCGAAGCGCTCAACGCGGTCTCCTGAACGTTCTGGCCGTCGACCGTGTCGAGGAAGGTGACGGCCTGGCCGCTTTCGGTCACCGCCTTCTTGAAGCCGTCGAGCCGCTGGTTCTGGATGAATGAATTGAGTGCGCCGACGATACCGATCTTGGCCTTGCCCCCCATCTCGGTCTTCACATAGTCGGCGTAGAATTTGCCGATGTCCTCGCCGGCCTTGGTGTTGTCGACGCCGATGAACGAAATATTGTCGCCGTCGGGGATCTGCGCGTCGATGGCTATGACGGGAATGCCGGCCGCCTTGGCTGCGGTGATCGCAGGCTTGACGCCGTTGACGTCGATGGCGACTAGAATGATGCCGTCGACTTTCTGCGTGATGTAGTTCTCGATCGCGTCGTTCTGCGCGCTCGGCACATTATTCGCGTTGAAGATGACCAGCTTGGCGCCGGCGGCGTCGGCTGCCTTTTGCGCGCCCTCGTTGATCTGGTTGAAGAACAGGGCCTGCTGGTTGATGTTGACGAGAGCGAACGTATCGGCAAGCGCCGAGCCCATGGCTGCCGAGCCCATGGCAACGGCGGCGGCACAGCCGGCGAGAAGTTTGAACAGACGCATTTCGGTTCCCCTTGCTTGCGGACCAGACCTAGGCCGGTCCCGTTGGTGCTACAGGCACGAAGCAAGCATTCAAGAGACTTGAATATTTGTCAATCCAAATGAACGCCGAGCGTTGCTCAGAAAGTCGCCGGCGTATTGACCCAGAAAATGCTGGCGCGTTCCTCGCCGATGTTGCGGTAATGATGCGGCAGCTCCGACCTGAACACGAAGGCATCGCCCGTGGCGAGAGCATGGCTCTTGCCATCGACGATCAGTTCGATCCGCCCGGCGAGCACATAGCCGACTTCCTCGCCGGAATGCTGGATCGGACCTTCGCTCGAGCCCTCCGCCTCGATGTGATGGATGTTGCATTGTAAGAGGTGGCCAGGCGAATATGGAATGATGCGTTCGAGCGAAATTCCTTCGCCGCGCCGTAGCGCGTCGAGCGCAATCAAAGGCCTTGCGCCCGCCCGGAATACGATCGCCTCGTCGTCGTCGACTTGCTCGAACATCCAGCCGATGTTGGTGTCGAGAACCTCGACCAGACGGTGAAGCATGGGCAGGGACGGCGAAGCCTTACCGTTCTCGATCTTGGACAGCAGGCTTTCCGAGCAATTCGCAGCCGCGGCCAACGTCTTCAGCGTCATGCCGCGTGTCTGGCGGGCGAGACGCAGCCGAGTTCCAAGTCTCGCGGCATTTACGGTGGCGTCCGTTTCTGACTCTGGCCGCCGTCGATCGATCTTGTTCATCTGTTCGCCAACCATTCAACGGTCAAGGGCAACTATCGCGCGAGCAAAAGACCTCGGCCGACGATTTGCAAGTGCTGATGCGTCAAATTCGAGACTTCAGCCGCAGCTGCCGCATCCGGCGAATGCCGCTCCCGCATGAACCGTGCTGATGATCCCGCGCCAGTTATCCCCTGTCGCTTGCCTGTCCATCGTGGTCGAAATCGCCAGCCGTTACTGCGTTTGCGTCACGTGGCGAGTGGACTTGGGACGACAATGCGTGCAAGGCGGGCCACGTAGCCAATCTTACACAACCACGGCCGCGCCGACACGATAAAATCTGGACTGTCACCGAATTGCGGAGCGCGCCCAGAAGTCACCCGCGGCAGCGCCCCATGGAGTTACGCCCAGGGCGCGCAGGCTCTCGATAGCCGCGACGTATCCAATGAAATCCCTGGGGTAGTCGCGAGCTTGAGCTTCGGCAATTTTGAAGAAAGTTCAACAGAATTAATGGACTGGCACTTTGCTTATGTAAGTTGCGGAAGCGGCGCGCGGTTAATGATTTAGAAGTATAGATACATCTACACGAGGTGCGAAGAAGCAACGCCAATACAGCTGATTGGTTACAGCATATTTATTTTCGCAGATATGGTATTGCCCGTCGGGGGATTCCTGTACACGGTCCCGTGGGATGGTGAAATTATGCGGCAAATAAGTGTAACCACCGTCTACCCTGGACCGCACCGAAGACCGAGGTATGGCGCGGCAATCTGAACCGCCGCAGCACTTGAATTTGGTCTGCGGGTCAATCTTATCTTCGTACCAATCATGGGCGTTAGCGGCTGTAGCGGCGGCGATACACATCGCCGTGAAGATGAGCCTTCGCATGGCATTCCTCAAGCATCTGGCAGGCGCTGCTCGTTGGGGTTTCCATGTATATTAGCGTTTCATTGAAAATGCCATTGGCCTCCGACCGACTAACGCAGCTCCAGCCAGTAGCGCCCGCAACGGAAGACCGCGTCGCGTCACGTCAGGACGACACTTGCGCCGAACAAAGGTCTGCTCTTGTCGCTCCGGGTTTGAAAGCCGACCATCTGCTCTGCGCCTCAATCTCGGCCGCAGAGATCAGCTTCTCCGCCTCCTGAAAACAGACATCGCAAGCGAGGACTCCGGAGGTCGCGGTTGCGCCCTTAAGCCCCGCCTGGCCGACCAGATAGAAGATCGCATTGGCCTCGCGGCCCGGCATCGTCTCGCTGAACTAGATGCGGCTGTTGGGCTGGATTGCTGGCTCAGACCGAGCAAGGGTCTCCGCTGTACCTCGACGCCGAAGTCGCGCAGATCGTGGCCGTTGCCGCGCCGCGCCGATTTTCTGGAGTGGTAAGCCGCGCCCGACGCGGCGAATTCGTAACCCTACTCGGCGGCCGTCTCCGCTGGCGCCCCTGCCGGCCCCGAAGGCTCGGCCTCGGCACGGGGCTTGCGCCGCGAAAACAACGACCTGAGCGTGACGTAGAACACCGGCGTCAGGAACAGGCCGACGAAGGTGACGCCGAGCATGCCGGAGAATACCGCGGTGCCGAGCGACTGGCGCATTTCTGCGCCCGGGCCCTTTGCGATCATCAGCGGCACGACGCCGAGGATGAACGAGAAGGCGGTCATCAGGATCGGCCGCAGCCTGAGCCGGCAGGCTTCGACGGCAGCTTCGGCGGCCGACAGCCCGCGTTCCTGCGCCTGCCGCGCGAATTCGACGATCAGGATCGCGTTCTTGGCGGCAAGCCCGATTAGCACGATGAGGCCGATCTGCACGAGGATGTTGTTGTCCAGCCCTCGGAACGACACGCCGAGCAACGCCGCGAGCACGCCGAGCGGCACCACCAGCACAATGGCGAACGGCAGCACCAAGCTTTCATATTGCGCCGCCAGCGCCAGGAACACGAAGAGCACCGAAAGTCCGAAGATATAGAGAGCGGCATTGCCTGTGTTGCGCTCCTGATAGGCGAGCTCGGTCCATTCATAGGAGGTACCGGCCGGCAGCGTCTTTGCCGTGATCCCTTCCATCAATGCCAGCGCGTCGCCTGTGGAAACGCCGGGCGCGGCGTTGCCCTGCAGCGGCACCGAGACGTACATGTTGTAGCGCTGGACCAACGCCGGGCCGGTGGCGTCGCGGATCTCGACCAACGTGCCGAGCGGAACCAGCGCGCCGGTCGCCGAGCGCACCTTCAGTTTCAAGATGTCGGCGCGATCTATGCGGAACGCCTGGTCGGCCTGCGCCCGCACCTGGTAGACGCGCCCGAAAGCGTTGAAGTCGTTGACGTAGGCGGTGCCCAAATTGATCGACAGCGTCTCGAAGATGTTGGGGATAGGCACGTTCAGGATGCGCGCCTTGTCGCGATCGATCGCCAGGAAGAATTGCGGGCTCGACGCGGAGAAGGTGGTGAACACGCCCGTCAGCCCCGGCGTCTTGTTGGCCTTGCCGGCGATTTCGTAGGCAAGCGCCAGGACCTGTCGCATGTCGGCGCTGTTGCGCTCCTGGATCTGCAGCTTGAAGCCGCCGGCATTGCCGACGCCGCGGATCGGCGGCGGCGGCAGTGCGATAATGAAGGCTTCCTTGATGCTTTGCAGGCTGCCGAACAGATTGCCGATGACCTGGGTTGCCGACTGGTCGGCTTTCAGTCGCTCGTCAAACGGCTTGAACCTGGCGAAGATCACGCCCGCATTGCTGGCGTTGGTGAAGGTCGCGCCGGAGAAGCCGGCGAAGGCGACTGCGTAGTCGACGCCTGGCGTTTTCTGGATGATCTGCGACGCCTGCTGGATGACCGCATCGGTCCTCGACAGCGAAGCGCCGTCCGGCAACTGGACGACGACGATCGCATAGCCCTGGTCAAGCGACGGAATGAAACCGCGCGGCACCGCCTGCACCATGTAGACCGTGGCGTAGATGAGGCCCGCGAAAACGGCCAGCATGGCGGCGATCGTTATCCACGAGCCGATCAGCACGCGGATGATGCTCGAATACCAGTGGGCGACCCTGTCGAAGCCGCGATTGAAGCCGTCGGCGAGCGCCCGTCCGAACCGCGCCAGGAAAAAGCGCGGCGGCGCCGCCGCGGCGTGGTGCGGCTTGAACAGCAGTGCGGCCAGCGCCGGCGAAAGCGTCAGCGAATTGAATGCCGAGATCGCCGTCGACACCGCGATGGTGATCGCAAACTGCAGATAGAACTGCCCAGAAATGCCGGGGATGAAGGCTGTCGGTACGAACACGGCTATCAGCACCAGCGAGATCGCGATGACCGCGGTTCCGACTTCGTCCATGGTCAGGTGCGACGCCGGATTGGGCGCCAGCCCTCTGGCGATATTGCGCTCGACGTTCTCGACCACGACGATCGCATCGTCGACGACGATGCCGATCGCCAGAACGAGGCCGAACAGCGTCAGCATGTTGAGCGAGAAGCCGGCGGCGTAAAGCACCGCCAGCGTGCCGATCAGCGACACGGGGATCGCCACGATCGGCACGATCGCCATGCGCCACGATTGCAGGAAGACGATGATGACGATGATGACCAGCAGCATCGCCTCTAGGATTGTCTTGTAGACCTCCCGGATCGACTCGGCGACGAACTCGGTCGGATTGTAGACGATGTCGTAGCTCAACCCCTTCGGGAAGTCGCGGGAAAGCTCCTTCATCTTGTCCTGGATTTCCGCGGCTGCGGCAAGCGCATTGGTGCCCGGCCGCTGGAAGATGGCGAGCGCCACCGCCGGTTTGCCGTTGAGATAGGAGTTGGTGACGTAATCCTTGGCGCCGAGCTCGATGCGCGCCACGTCCTGCAGCGAGATCAGGCGGCCGTCGTCGGTCGATTTGACGATCACGTATCGGAAGTCGCGTGCGTCGTTGAAGCGGCCTTGCGTGGTGACCGTGTACTGGAACGCCGTGCCGGTGCTGGTCGGCGGCGCGCCGATCGCGCCACCCGACACCTGGACGTTCTGGTCGCGCAGCGCCTGCACCACATCGCCCGAGGTCATCCCCAGGGCGGACAGTTTTTCCGGATCGAGCCAAATGCGCAGCGAATATTCGCGTTCGCCGAAGATGATGAGGTCGCCGACGCCGTCGAGTCTGAGCAGTATGTCGCGCACCCGCGAGCGGGCGTAGTTCGAGACGTAGAGCTGGTCGTAGGTATTGTCGGGCGACAGCATGTGCACGACCATCATCAGGTCGGGCGAGCTCTTGGTGGTGGTGATGCCGAGGCGTCGGACTTCTTCGGGCAGGCGCGGCTCGGCGACCGACACGCGGTTCTGCACCAGCACCTGCGCCTGGTCGAGATCGGTGCCCAGCTTGAATGTGATGGTCAGCGCCATCGCCCCGTCGCCCGACGAATAGGACGACATGTAGAGCATGCCCTCGACGCCGTTGATCTCCTGCTCGATCGGCGTTGCCACCGTCGCTGCGACCGTCTCGGCGTCGGCGCCCGGATACTGCGCGCGAACGACGATGGTCGGCGGCGCGATCTCGGGATATTGCGCGACCGGCAGCTGGGTATAAGCAATCCCGCCGAGGATCAGCAGGACGACCGAAACGACCGATGCGAAGATCGGACGGTCGACGAAGAAATGTGCGAACCTCATTGCTGCAACTCGGCGATCTCGGCCTTGGGCGGCAACGTCACCATCTCGACCTTCACCTTGGTGCCGGGCCTGGCGTGCATCAGCCCGTTGACGATGATCGTCTCGTTGCCGGTCAGGCCCCCGCGGATCACCCGGTAGCCGTCAAGAAGCGGGCCGGTGCGCACGGGCTTCGCCGACACCATCCCGGCCTCATCCACCAGGAACACGATGCGGCGATCCTGATCGGCGCCGATCGCCTCGTCGGGCACCAGCACGCCGCTATGCGGCAGCGACCCCGGCACGTTGATGCGCCCGAACATGCCTGGCTGGAGAATGCCGTCGGCGTTGGGAAACCTTGCACGCACCCGCATGGTGCCGGTCGCGTTGTCGATCCGGTTCTCGGCAAAATCGAGCTTGCCTTTGAATACCGCCTCCGTGCGGTCGGCGACGCGAACCACTACCTCGAGCCCGCCGGCGCCTTCCTGCATGCTGCCGCCGCGCTCCTTCGCGTCGCGGGCGTAGCTGAAATACAGGCGCTCATCGACGTCGAAATAGAAATCAATCGGATCGCGCGTAACGATGGTCGTCAGCAAGGTGGAATCCGGCTGCACGAGGTTGCCGACCGACACCAGCCGGCGGTCGATGCGGCCGGACAAGGGCGCCTTGATCTCGGTGAATTCCATGTTCAGGCTAGCCGTCGTCAGCGCAGCTGTCGCGCCCTGCATCTGCGCCTGCGCCGAAAGGTATTCCCGCCGGCGGTCGTCGAGCGTCGCGGTTGAGATATTGCCGGTCTTGGCGAGTTCGTCGGCGCGATCCAGCTGCATCTTGGAGAATTCGAGCAGACTCTTGGCGACGTCCACTTGCGACTTGGCGGCATCATAAGCCGCCTGGTACGGACGCTGGTCGATGGTGAAGAGCAGGTCTCCCTTGTTGACCAGTGCGCCGTCCTGGAAGCTGACCTTGTCCAGATAGCCGCTGACGCGCGAACGGATGGCGACCTGGTCGACGGCTTCGAAGCGCCCGACGAACTCGTCGTCTTCGACGATTTCACGGACCACCGGCTTGGCCGCCGTCACCACGGGTAGTTGCTGGTCCTGCGCAAACGCAGTGCTGAAAGCCATGCCGAGCAGGAATGTCGCCGATACGGCGGCGCGGGCAAGCCAGTCGGCCGATCGACGGGCTCGCCCGCCCGCGTCGCGATGCAATTTCCCATTCTCTAGGGTGTCCATTTGCGTCCCCGCTCGCTGGACCCGGAGGCCGGTTGATCCGCTTCTACGTTCAGGCTACTCGTCGAAATCAGAGCACTGCAGTGTTGTGCATGACAAGATGATCATTTTCCATGTGGGCTGAAATGTCCACCCTGTGGCTGCCCCGCCACCCGCGACTGGCGACGCAGATCCACCGGGCGATCCGGGATGCCATTGAGACGGGGAGCGGCTAGACCTGGGAGCAGACTTTGGTCCCGTCGGGCTGAACGTCCGCAATCGGTCTTCAAACGTTAAAGCCGCCATTCCGCTATCGGGCCCGAAACGGTCATTCCGGATGCCAATTTGCGAGATTTTCAGTTCGCGCGGTGCAGGGTGGCGCAAGAAGGATGGTTCAGTCGAAGAAGCCCGCATCCTCTTCCCGGAGATACTTCCTGGCTGCTTCGGCGTCGATATCGAGGCCCAGCCCCGGCGCTTCCAGCAGGTCCACCATGCTGTCCTTCACGATCTGCGACGGCAGGCCGATTACGAGGTCCTCCCACCAGGGGTCGGAGGCGCTCGGGTATTCAAACGCGATGTAGTTGGCGGGCAGGGTGGCGCAGACATTGATCAGCGCGCCGAGACCTAGAAGGCCGTTCGCGGTGCCGTGCGGTGCCATCAGGATCGAGTGCATATAGGCGTGCTCGGCGACCCATTTGAGCTCGGCAATGCCGCCAATATCGGCCGGATCGGGGCCGATGACGCGCACCGCCTGCGTTTCGATCAGCTCCTTGAAATTGTGCCGCAGATAGATCTGCTCGCCGGTATGGATTGGCGTCGAGGTGGAGGTGGTCAGCTCCCGATAGGCCTGCGGATTGACCCACGGCACATAGTCGCCGGTCAGCATGTCCTCGAGCCACATCAAATTGTACTTCTCGACCGCGCGAGCGAACTTGATCGCATCGGGCAACATCCAGCCAGGGCCGCAGTCGAGCGCCAGGCTGACCTTGTCGCCCATCACTTCCTTCATCGCGATCACGCAGTCGAGCATGTGGTTGAAACCGCGCTCGCTGATCACGCCCTGATCCATGTCACCGTGATAGCCAGCCTTCTTCTGCGTCACGCCATAATGGAAGCCCTCGACGGTGTCCTTCATGTTGGAGTGGAACGAGATCCCTTGCTTGATCATGAAGAAGTTCTGCGGCTGCTCCATCATCCATTTCACGTCAGCGGAGTAATCCTCCGGCCGGTCCCCCGTTCGCTTCTGGCGGATCGAGCCGTTGTAGACGCGCACCTTGTCGCGCACCTTGCCGCCGAGCAGTTTGTAGGCCGGCACGCCTGCGGCCTTGCCGGCTATGTCCCACAGCGCATGCTCGATAGCGCTTACCGCCGCGCCATAGGGCTTGAAAGAGCCGCGTTGGCGGATCTTCAGCATCACCCGCTCGACGTCGGTCGGCTCCTCGCCGATCAGCGCCTCGCGGAAATGCAGCACCCAGGGTTTGAGGTAGGTCTTGGTGAACTCGACTTCCCCAAGGCCATAGAGGCCCTCGTCGGTAACGATGCGGACGATGGGATGTTTGCCGATGACGGCGCAGCGGAGGTCGGTGATCTTCATCTTCGGTTCTTTTCGCCTCAGCTCCAGGTGCGGTCCCAGGAATACTCGTTGTCCCAATGATCCGTGGGCTGCCAGATGCCGGTGACACCTGGCTGCAGATGCTGCGAGATCACCTCGTCGACGACGTCGTCAATCCCCAGGCCAGGTTTGTCCGGAACAGTGATAAAGCCGTCCTTCACGAGCGGCTTGGGAACGCCGGTGACGATATCGTCCCACCAGTCGACATCGGCAGAGTGGTATTCGAGCGCCATGAAGTTTTCGGTCGCGGTCGCGACATGTGCCGCGGCCATTGCGGCGACTGGACTTTCGGCCATATGGATGGTCATTGCGACGCCGTGGTCCTGCGCCATGTCGCCGATCTTCTTGGTCTCGAGGATGCCCCCGCTGGTGAGCAGGTCCGGGTGGACAATGGAGAGGCCGCCGCTCTTGAGCAGGGGCTCGAAGCCCTCCTTAAGGTAGATGTCCTCGCCGGTGCAGATCGGCACCGTGGTGGCGGCCTGCAGTTGCCGGTACTGCTCGGTGTACTGCCATGGGATCACATCCTCGAGCCAGGCCGGCACGTATTTTTCAATCCGCCTGGCGAGCCGAATTCCGTTCTGCAGCGAGATGTGGCCGACGTGGTCAATGGCGAGCGGAATATCCATGCCGATCACATCGCGAACCTCGGCAATGTACTGCTCAAGCAGGTCGAGGCCCTTGTCGGAAAAGTGGAGGCCGGTAAACGGATGGGGGACGTTGTGCAAATCGTAGGCGGCATTGCGGGCGCGTCGCTCTTCAAGGGTCTTGACCGGGCCGCGGCCGGGATGGACGCGGTACCCTTCAAGTGAGCCGGCAGGAGACACGACCGCACCGGGTACATCCGCGATCTGCATCAGCCCCAGATCCATCTTGAGGAAGGTGAAGCCGAGCGCCATGCGCTGCTTGAGGCGCTTGCCGGTCTCGGTGCCGCTCGGCACGGTAGCGTCGGTGTCGCAATAAACGCGAACCTTCTCCCGAAACCGGCCGCCGAGCATCTGGTAGACGGGCACGCCGTAGGCCTTGCCGGCGAGATCCCACAACGCAATTTCGACCGCCGAGACGCCGCCGCCTTGCCGGCCGTGGCCACCGAACTGCTTGATCCGGCGAAACAGGCGGTCGATGTCGCAAGGGTTCTCGCCAAGCAGCCGGCTCTTCAGCATCAGCGCGTAGGTGGCACTGGCGCCGTCGCGCACCTCGCCAAGCCCGACGATGCCCTGGTTGGTGTAGATCTTGAGCAGGGTCGAGGTGAACGGCGCGCCGACGATTTCGGCTATCCGCATGTCGGTGATGCGAAGCTGGGATGGCTTGGAGTTCGCGTTTACCCGATTGAGCGCTTCGTCGGCGCCACCTGTCTTTGCCATGACTTATCCTCGTTTCGGCTTGTCGCCCCGCACCCGGCGCCGGCACAGAGTGTTGCTAGCCCAGCTCGATCTCGTGGGCCTGCAGGTAGTCGCGGTCCATCTCAATACCGAGACCAGGCTTCGACGTCAGCTTGAGGCTGCCATTCGAAATGTCGAGTGGTCTGTCGATCAGGTGATCGTATTTGCCCAGGTTCCACTCCGACGTTTCGAGTTTGTAGAAGTTGGGAACAGTCATCATCACCTGCGCTCCCGCAACCACGTTGATTGGTCCCGCGGCGTCATGTGGCGAGATCGGCACGTAGTAGGCTTCGCACAGCGCAGAAATTTTTTTGAGTTCGGTAATGCCGCCGGTCCAGGTAACGTCGGGCATGATGTAGTCGGCGAGCCTGTTCTCAAGCACCGGCACGAAATCCCATTTCGTGTGGCCGCGCTCGCCCCATGAGATAGCGGTATTGACCTTCTCACGCACCTGTTTGAGCGCGTTAAGGCTCTCGGGCGGGCAGGGCTCCTCAAACCAGTCGATCTGGCCGGCCTCCTCGAGACTCCGACAGAGGCGAATGGCGGTGGGGACGTCGAAGCGGCCATGCGCATCGATGAGAATGTCGATATCGGGTCCTGCCGTTTCGCGGATCAGAGCCGTGAGCTCGGCGGCTTCGCGCTCGTCCTTGCGGGTCATGCTGCCATCGAGGTAGCCGTCCCGCTGTTCGCGGGGCAGGCCATCGGCGCTGCGGCCCTGGTGGGGGTAGGGATCGAACTTGAGCGCAGTGTGTCCGGACTCGACAATGTCTAGAATTTCGCGGACCACAGCCTCCTTGCTGGTGAATTTGGCCTGGTTGGGATGGGTGTAGAGCGCGATCTCCTCGCGTACCGGCCCGCCCAGCAGCTCGTAAATCGGCTTGCCGAGGACTTTGCCCCTGATGTCCCAGAGGGCTATGTCGATAGCGCTCACGCATTCGACGGCGGCGCCGCGGCTTCCCATGTAGGTGAAGCTGCGGAAGATCTTGTGCCAGAGATGCTCGATGCGCGCCGGATCCTCGCCTGTCACGGCGACGCCGATCTGCCGCAGGATCGTGCAGAGAGCGCGGTTGGCGAGCCTTGTCGTGGTGGTGATCTCTCCCCAGCCACTCACTCCCTCGTCGGTCGTCACTTCGACGAACAGGAACTCTCCCCAGTAAGAAGCATCGGACTTGATCAGCCACGGCCGGATGCTCGTGATTTTCATCTCAACTACCTTTGCCTGAAAATAGTCAGCTAACGATGTTCTGGACTGGACATTCTATCCGGCCCGAGCGGCGTTGCGCGCTCGCATCTGTTCCAGAATATGCCGGCCCGAACCCTCGACATGGCGGGAAACGAGTTCGGCCGCCTTGTCGGCCTCTCCCGCCTTCACAAGCGCGATGAGTTCGCGGTGCTCGCGCATGATCGCGGCACGTCGCGCCAGCGTGAAGTTGAAACGACGGCTCACGGCTCGCAGCACTTCGCGATGCTTCCACCAAAGCTCGGCGGCGTGGCGGTTGTAGTGCCGTTGGTACATCACGGTGTGGAAAGCGGTATCCAGCTCACTATGCCTGAATGTGTCGGCGAAATTGTTCTCTTCGATCAGGCCCTGGAGACGTTCGAGTTCGGCGATGTCCTCGCCGGTAGCCATGTTCACAAACCATCGTGTCAGGGCTGGCTCGATCAGAACACCGATCTCGTAGATATCCCGGACAAAATCCTGATCTATGGGTCGGACACGCGCCCCGCGGTTGGCGACAAAGGTGACAAATCCTTCGCCGCGCAACAACTGCAGGGCCTCGCGCACAGGATTGGTCGAAGTGCCGTGACGCCGGGCGAGATCGGTGACGACAAGCCGTTCGTTGGGGGCGAGCCGTCCCTCGATGATGTCTTCCCGGATCAATTCATAAAGCGAGGCGCCCTCGCTGGAGGCTCCGATAGGATCGGTCCCCACCGGGGGCATCGCTTTGAAATCGCTTGTTTCGGCCAAGGCCGGCTCCCCATTTTAATACATACCTTGCCCGATATCACACACGGCTTTCGCAAACAATGTACGATTCTGCGCGTTGACAGGCAATCCATGATCTGAAAACGTACCAAGCGATCGAGCGGATACACTGATCTGAAAGAAGCATCCTCGCGATCGAAACGAGCAAGGACCGCTTTAGGGCGGCATGGGAGAACCAGGGAGGATACCTATGACGAGAATTGCCCTCGGCAGTGCCGTCCTGCGCGGCACTGTCGCCACTGCTTTGATCGCATCCCTGACGTCTACATCGGCGCTGGGTGCACCGCCGGTCGACCTGAGCAAGTGGTCGCCGGAATATGTGCGCTCGATTGCGGGCACACAGGATTTTGACACGGCGGCCGATTGCGCCAAGGTCACCCCCCCTCGATTACAAGGGGCGACTGACTTTCTGGTATCAGGGCGTGTTCGAGGGCGACCCCGACCTCCTGCGCCAGTACTACAAGGATTTCTTCGAGACCTTCCGCAAAACCTATCCGAACATCCAGCTCGAGGAACAAGCCCTCACCTATAACGATCTTCTCGACAAGTTCCGCACCGCGCTCCTGGGCAATGCCGCGCCGATGGCGGTCCGCCTGCAAATCCTGGGTGGCACCGAGTTCGCCTCAAAGGGGTATCTGCAGCCGCTCAAGCCAGAGGACGTGGGGTATTCGACCGAGGATTTCTGGCCCGGCGCCATGAAGGCCGTGACCTGGGAGGGCGTGACTTACGGCATTCCGACCAACAATGAGACGATGGCGTTCATCTGGAACGCCGACATCTTCAAGCGTGCCGGCCTCGATCCGAACAATCCGCCGGCAACGTGGGACGACGTGGTCAAGTATTCCAAGCAGATCCACGATAAGCTCGGCCTTGCCGGATATGGCCTCGTGGCTCGCAAGAATGCCGGCAATACGCCGTACCGCTTCATGCCACAGCTATGGGCCTATGGCGGCGGCGTCTTCGACGAAGCGACGCCGAATCCAACCTATGAGCAGGTCCAGCTCGATAGCCCGCAAAGCAAGGCAGCGCTGCAAGCCTCCTACGACATGTATGTTCGCGACAAGTCGGTTCCGGTTTCGGCACTCACCAACCAGCAGGCCGATAATCAGCCCCTGTTCGTCGCCGGCCAGCTCGGTATGATGATCTCGCACCCGTCCGATTACAACGTGATGCTCGACCTGCAGAAAAAGGCGACGGGCACCGACAAGGACAAGGCGCAGACGGTCATCGACAACATGCGCTACGGCCTGATCCCGACCGGCCCCGACGGCAAGCGCGCCGTCGTGTTCGGCGGCTCGAACATTCACATCCTGAAGCCCGAATATGTCGAGGGCGGCAAGGTGGACGAGCCGGCTGCAAAGGCCATCATCTGCATGTGGACGAGCCCCGAATGGTCGCTGAAAATGGCCTACGCCGGCTCGAATCCGGGCAACCTCAACGGCTTCAAGACCAAGTGGATGAAGGAACGTCTGGACAACATCAAGTTCCTCGATGTCACGACGTCGATGCTGCCATACGGCATCCCGTTCCCAGCGCTGCCGCAGGCCCCCGAGATCATGAACATCATCATCCCGGACATGCTGCAGAACGCCCTGACCGGAGCGATGACCGTCGACCAGGCAGCGGACGACGCAGCCAAGAGGGTGAGAGAGCTGATGGGCGGACTCTAGCCCAGACCTGACCGGCTGGGCCGATGGTCCAGCCGGTTCGTTCCGAAGAATAAGGGCACGCCACAAGTGACGATCGTGACCGGCAAGGCCGAGGCTCGCCGAAGATTGCAACCCGGTACCGCCGGCGCGCTGCGGAAGATCTGGCAGCATCGCGCGGACTACGCGTACGTGCTCCCGGCGATCGCGGTGATGCTCATCGTCATCGCCTATCCGATCTACTACACGGTCGAGCTGTCGTTCTTTAAGACACCGCCTGGCCTGCAGCTCCGCGATAAGACCTTCATCGGCTTCGACAACTACACGACCATCCTCACCAGTCAGGTGTTCTGGAAAGTCACCTGGAACACTTTGATCTGGACACTGGGGTCAACTTTCATCTCCTTTGTTCTGGGGTTTGCCACAGCGCTGGCGCTCCACCGCGACTTCATCGGCCGTGGCGTCTTGCGCGCTGTCCTGATCATCCCTTGGGTCATCAGTGCCGTCGCCGCCTCCTACATCTGGAAGTGGATCTACCATTCGGACTTCGGAATCATCGGCGCGGTGCTGGTTGGCCTCGGATTGGCCGACCAGCCGCCGAATTTCATCGACAATGTCAGCACGGTGCTGCCCTCCCTGATCGTCGTCAATATCTGGCGCGAGTTTCCGTTCGCCATGATCATGATGATGGCCGGCCTGCAGACAGTCCCCGACCAGTTGCTGCGCGCCGCAAAAGTCGACGGTGCCAATGCATGGCAGCGCTTTTGGCACGTCACCTTCCCGCACTTGCGCAACGTCTCGGTGGTGACGATGCTGCTGCTCGCGGTGGCCAACTTCAATTCCTTCATCATCCCCTGGATCATGACCGGCGGCGGGCCGTCGAATGCATCGCATATCTGGATAACCCATATTTATGAGCTCGCCTTCGGACGGCAGCGCTGGGGCGTGGCATCGGCCTATTCGGTGCTCCTGTTCCTCACACTGATGACGCTGGGCTACTTCTACGTCCGTGCGTTAAGCGGCAACGAGCGGAAAGAGGGGAGCGCATGAGCACGATTGCCGAGACAGCCCCTCGAGCCCAGGCCCGTCGCCGCATGCGCGTCGACGGATGGCGGTGGGCCGGGCGCATATTCCTCGTGTTCATGCTGCTTTATACCGCGTTGCCGATGATCTGGATGCTGATCACCTCGATCAAGTCCGGATTCGCGGCGACACAATTCCCGCCGCAATGGTGGCCGGACGAACCTACCCTCGCCAGCTACCAGAAACTGCTCGATCCGCAGAACAGCGTCGGCCAGGACTTCCTCCGCTTCTTCTGGAACAGCCTTTTCGTGTCGACCGTCACGACAATTCTTTCGGTGATCGTGGCTGTCCCTGCGGCCTACGCGTTTTCGCGCTTCAGTTTCCCCGGCCGGAATTTCCTGTTCTTTGCCGTGCTGCTGCGCAATATGTTCCCGGCGGTGATCTTTCTCGTGCCACTCTTCATCCTGATGCGCGCCATCGGTCTGATAAACACGCACGGCTCGCTGATCCTCACCTATCTCACCTTCGGCCTGCCGCTGGCGATCTGGCTGCTCAAGGGCTTTTACGACAACATCCCGGTGCAGCTTGAGCAGGCGGCGCGCATTGATGGCGCCACACGGTTCCAGGCCTTCATCATGATCGTGATGCCGCTCTCGACGCCGGGGATTATCGCCACCGCAATCTATTCCTTCATCGGCGCGTGGAACGAGTACATCTACGCCTACACCTTCCTCTCCAAGAACGAGCAGTTGACGCTGCCGGTCGGCATCCAACGCTTCTTCTCGGAAAATACGACGGACTTTCCGGGCCTGATGGCGGCGAGCTTCATGATGAGCGTGCCCGTCGTGGTGCTGTTCCTGGTCCTGCAACGATACTTTGTACGCGCCCTTACAGAAGGCGCGGTCAAGCACTAGGGAGTTGCCGATGGCCCACGTGGTCCTCCAAGATCTCGTCAAGAGCTATGGCAGCTTCAAAGCTGTCAACCACGTCTCACTGACGGTCAATGACGGCGAGTTCGTTGCGCTCGTCGGCCCTTCAGGCTGCGGCAAGACAACCACGCTCAATCTCGTCGCCGGGCTGACCCCGATCTCATCGGGCGACATCATCATCGGCGAGCGGGTGGTCAACGACCTCGACCCCAAGGACCGGGACATCGCAATGGTGTTCCAGAACTACGCGCTCTACCCGCAGAAATCGGTCTACAAGAACCTGGCGTTCCCGCTTCAAATGCGCAAACTCCCCAGGGACGAGATCGACAAGAAGGTCAAGGAAGCGGCGCGAGTGCTCGACATGACGCATCTGCTCGAGCGCAAGCCGCGCGAACTTTCGGGCGGACAGCAGCAGCGTGTGGCCCTTGGCCGTGCCCTCGTTCGCGACCCCGCCGTGTTCCTCATGGACGAGCCACTGTCTAACCTCGATGCCAAACTGCGCGTGCAGATGCGGTCGGAGATCAAGCGTTTCCACCAGGACCTCAAGGCGACGATCATCTATGTGACGCACGACCAGCTCGAAGCCGTGACCATGGCTGACAAGATGGCGGTGATGAATGGCGGCTACCTGCAGCAATACGATTCACCGGCGCAGGTCTTTGCCCATCCGGTGAACATGTTCGTGGCCAGCTTCATCGGCAGCCCGGCGATGAGCCTTATTCCGCTAGAGGCCTCGATGGCAAACGGCAACACGGTGTTGACCGGCGCCGAGGGCTGGCGCCTTGAGCTCTCAGCGCGCAATGCCCAGAAGGTGGCGAAAGCGACGACCCGGAAAGTCGTGCTCGGCGCACGTCACTCGACGATCAAGCTCCACAAGAGTGCGGTACCAGGCAGCGTCCCTGCCAAGGCCTATACGGTGGAGCCGACCGGCGACGTCACCTTCGTTCAGGCGTTCCTGTCCGGCGCCATCGTCAACGTCAGCGTGCCGCCGAACATTGCCGTCGCGCCCGACGAGCAGATCTGGCTCGAGTTCGACCAGGAGCGGATGCATCTGTTCGACGGCGAAACTGAAATGGCCCTCAAGGCCAACTGAGATAGGGCGAATGCGCGTGAAACGTGGGCGTGGATGACTGAGAAGCTTAAGATCACCGCGATCAAGCCCTATCCGGTGTGGGTAGGAACCCGCAATCAGATGCTCGTCAAGATCGAGACCGACCAAGGCATCTTCGGCTGGGGCGAGAGCGGCTTGAGCGGTCGCGAGAGGGCCGTGGCCGGCGCGGTCGAGCACTATCGCGAGTTTCTCATCGGCCGCGACCCGATGCAGATCGGGCGGATCTGGCAGGAGGTTTACCGCAGCCAGTACTTCGAAGGCGGGCGAGTCCTTCAGGCGGCGATTTCCGCCATCGACATCGCCCTTCACGACATCAAGGGCAAGGCGCTGGGCGTGCCGGTCTATGAGCTGCTGGGCGGCAAGCAGCGCGACCGCATCCCCACCTTCGCCTCGACCGGCGACGAGGCCGAAGGCGATGTTGCCATCGAACGGGCGCGCGAGCTTCGCGCACAGGGGTGGCAGGCAATCCGCTTCTTCCCTTTCGGGCAAAACAGCAAGGACATCTTCGAGCCGCGCGAGTCCATCGGCGCTACCGCGAGTATGCTGAACAAGGCGCGCGAGGCGCTGGGCGGCGACGTGGTCCTCGGTCTCGACTATCATCATCGGCTGTCGGTGGCAGAGGCGGCGAGCTTCTGCAACAAGCTCGGCCGCGGCGTGCTTGATTTCCTCGAGGAGCCGATACGGGCCGAGACGCCGGAGGCCTATGAATCACTGCGCACGATGACCGACATCCCCTTTGCCATCGGCGAGGAATTTGCCAGCAAGTGGCAGTTCCTGCCCTACATCGAGCGCGGCATCCATCAGTTCAACCGGATCGATGTCTGCAATGTCGGCGGGCTCACCGAGGCGATGAAAATCGCTGGCTGGAGCGAGGCGCATTATGTGGACCTGATGCCGCACAATCCGCTTGGTCCAGTGTGCACGGCCGCGACCGTGCATCTCGCTGCAGCGGTACCCAACTTCGCGTGGCTCGAGACCAGGGCGCCCGAAACGAAGCTGGGCTTCGACAATTCCGACTTCTTCCCCGTGCAACCACGGCTCGACGGGACCGATTACCCGGTCGGCGATCTGCCGGGGCTCGGCGTCGAGGTCAACGAAGTTGCGGTCCAGGCGCAAAGTCTGCGTTTCTGGGAAGCGCCTCACCTTAGGCGCCGCGACGGTTCTGTTACGAACTGGTAGTTCCATTCAATCGGAGTCCACAATGACGCATACTTCCGACATCATGCGGCCGCCTAAAGACCTGATCGACGCGCTAAGGGAGATCGGCGCCGCGACGGTGGCCGGCACGCTTGGCCACATGGGCTTCCGCAATCCGCACATGGTCGGTCCGGTGGCGCAAAACCACGGGAAATCGATCGTCGGGCCGGCGTTGACGCTGCAGTTCCTGCCGCAGCGGCCGGACCTCTTCACCGAGGGAGAATATGCCGATCCGGAGACGCAACTGCACCGGCACGTGCTCTATCACGCGCAGGAGGGCGATGTGGTCGTGGTCGACGCGCGCGGCGACATGAGCTCGGGCGTCTTCGGCGATATGATGTCGACCTATTTCAAGGGCAGGGGCGGGGCGGGTATCGTCATCGACGGATGCATGCGCGACCGACCCAATGTCGAAAAGCTCGACCTGCCCCTATGGCTGCGCGGCTGGACGCCAAACTATCATGTGCAGACCAGCATCTATCCCAATGCCGTCAACGTCCCGATTGCCTGCGGCGGTGTCACGGTGATCCCCGGCGACATCATCGTCGCCGACGACGACGGCGTGGTGGTGCTTCCCGTCGTAATGGCCCCGAAGGTGATCGAAGAATCACAGAAGCATCACGATTGGGAGGAGTTCTCGCGAGCGAAGCTCATGGAGGGCGGGCCGTTGCAACGCTACTATCCGTTGCATGACGATGCCCGCGGGGAGTACGAGGAGTGGCGCAAAACAAACCGCCCCGAGAACCCGAGTTAGTCAGCAGGCCTTGGCGATCAGTTTTGCCAGGCAATCGGCAGCCTCAGTCCCCGGCACGCCAAGATCTCTTACACTGTCCATGTGGTTGCGGTTCGGGAGCACATGCGACGTTACCAACGATCCCTGCCGCAGCAAGCTTGCTTTGAATCGATCGGCTTGCTGATGGAAGGGTGGCGTCTCATTGGCTCCGACCAGAACCGTCGTCCTGGTTTGACGATCATGCCGATAGGCCAGAGGTGTGAACGTGGCGACTTCCTCGTCGGTTATTCCAATCTCGTTGGCGAGAAAGGAATCCTGGAGCGGCTTCAAATCGTAGAGCCCGCTCAACAGAAGGGCTGCCCTCACATTCGAGGGGGTATGCTCTCCCTCGAACAGAAACGTTGCAAGATGTGCTCCTGCCGAATGACCACTGACGGTCAGGACCATCGGGTTTCCACCATGATCGGCGATGTTGGCCAGGACCCACTGCTTGGCGCTGCGCACCTGGTCGACGATCGTCGCCATTCTGACCTTGGGCATCAGAGCGTAATCAAGAATGACGGCAATAGCCCCGGCCTGGGTAATCGTCGTCGCCATGTATGAATAATCGCGCTTGGAGAACATTCTCCAGTAGCCGCCGTGGACAAAGATGTGCACTGGCAGGGCCGTTCTTTTGCACGCGGGAAAGAACAGGTCCATGGTTTCGGTCGGATCCGGTCCGTAGGCCACGTCAGCGGTCATCGCAATAGTGGCGCGGGCGGCTTCGCTGCGATCAATGAAGTCCTGCACGATTTCGTCAAAATCCGCGACGTGGTCGCGTATACGAAAGGGATCGCCTTGCATTCTTCTGCTCACATGCTGATGGCGAGGTATTTCGCCTCCATGAATTCCGCAATGCCGTGATGCTGCCCTCCCTCGCGGCCAAGCCCGCTCTGCTTGACGCCGCCGAAGGGGGCTGCCGGATCGGACATCAGCCCGCGGTTGAGAGCAATCATCCCGGCCTCGATCCGGGAGGCCACCCGCATCCCGCGCGCCAGATCGCGCGTGTAGATGTAGGCAGCAAGCCCATATTCAGTGTCATTGGCGCGCGCGATGACCTCGGCCTCGGTTTCGAAGCTGGAGATTGGCGCCACCGGCCCGAATATTTCCTCATGCGCCATCTTTGCCTCGCCTGGCACGTCGCGAAGCACTGTCGGAGGGTAGAAGAAACCACGTCCGGCCAGGACTGAGCCGCCGCACAAGACCCGCGCGCCGCGTGCGACCGCGTCGATGACAAGGCGGTCTATCTTCTCGACCGCCTTTTTCGTAATCATTGGCCCGCATTCCGTGTCCGGATCAGTGCCGGGGCCGACCTTGAGCGACGACATCCGCTTTTCGAGGCCATCCGAGAAGGCTTCGTAGATGCCGGATTGCACGTAGAGGCGGTTCGCGGCCGTGCAGGCCTCGCCGGCGTTGCGCATCTTGGCCACCATTGCGCCATCGAGCGCCGCTTCGAGATCGGCGTCGTCGAACACGATAAAAGGGGCATTGCCTCCGAGCTCCATGGAACACGAAACCACATGCCTGGCAGCTTCTGCCAGCAGCGCGCGACCCACACCCGTCGAACCGGTGAAGGAGAGTTTGCGCACCCGCGGATCGGCCAGCATGGCGGCTGTCAAAGACCCGGGACTGGAGGTTGTCAGGACGTTGACCACCCCCGGTGGAACGCCTGCGTCCTGATAGAGCGCGGCCAGCGCGTAGGCGGTAAGCGGGGTCTCACTGGCCGGCTTCAGGATCACCGTGCATCCAGCGGCAAGTGCCGGCGCGATCTTGCGCGTAGCCATTGCGGCAGGAAAATTCCAGGGCGTGATCAGGACGCAGATGCCGATCGGTTCGTAGTCGACCACGATGCGGTTGGTGCCGGAAGGCGCAGTACCGAATTCACCGGTAATGCGAACAGCCTCCTCGGCATTCCAACGGAAAAACTCCGCGGCGTAAGCGATCTCGCCTCTGGCATCCCGCAGGGCCTTGCCATTTTCCAATGCGATGAGAGTAGCCAGCGCTTCCGATCGTTCCGTCATCAGTTCAAAGCAGCGTCGGAGGATCTCGGAGCGCTTTCGCGGCGACGTTGTCCGCCAGCCATGGGCTGCCTTGGCAGCGGCGGCAACGGCGGCGGCCGCGTCCTCCAAGGTCGCATCGGGTACGGCAGCGATGATGGCTTCCGTCGAGGGATCGATAACCGGAATTACCTTGCCATCCGCGGACTGCCGCCATTGGCCGTCAATATAGAGCCCGTGCGAAATTGTGTGGAAGTCGCTGACGCCCTGATCATCCGACAGAACCTGTGAAAACGTGTTCATCTCGATATTCCCGATTGTTTACACCGCGCAGCTGGCGAGGTCGCCATCAAAGGCGGCCTGGACCAGGCGTCGCATGGACCTCAAATCGAATGGCCGTGGGTTGTTCTTGATGAGGCGCTCGATACCGATCGCTTGTTCCGCCGTCCAATCGAGCTTGTCGGCGGGCAGCCCTAGCTCGGCCAACGAGGGGGTGATCCCGATTGCCCCAAACAGGCGACTGACCTCGCCAATGGTCGCGTCGGCCAACTCGTCCGGCGTCCGGCCCTTTCCATCGAGGCAGAGCGCGCTGGCGATCTCGGCCATCTCGGTCGCTGCGGCTGTTCTGTTGTACTTCATGACATACGGCAACATGGTGGCGACACCCAATCCGTGAGGGGTGTGGGTTATCGCGCCGACCGGGTATTGTACGGCGTGCGCTGCCGCCGTGCCGGCCGTCCCGAACGCGCAGCCGGCTGCAAGTGCGCCCATCATCACGTCGGCCCGGGCGTCCTCGTCAGAAGGCCGGCGGTATGCCGTTTCGAGGCTTCGGCCAAGCAGCTTGATCGCCAGCAGGGCGAAATGATCGGTCAAGGCGGTTTTGCCGATAAAGACATGTGTCTGCGGAAGGCCGGGATCAGTTCCGCGCCTGGCGGCGGTGAAGGCCTCGATTGCATGCGTCAGCGCATCGGCGCCTGCGATAGCCGTCAATCCCGGCGGGCATGTCATCGTAAGTTCAGGGTCGCATATGGCTGCGGCCGCGATCAGATAAGGGCTGGAGATCCCGACCTTCAGTGTGCGATCCGGATCCGAGATCACGGCAACCGGGGTCACTTCAGAGCCGGTTCCGGCTGTCGTCGGCACGGCGATCAACGGCAGCGTTGGACCGGGCACCTTGAACTCGCCGTAGTAATCCTGGAGCTGACCGCCGTGGCTGATGAGCAACGCAGCGCATTTGGCCATGTCGAGACAACTGCCGCCGCCAATGCCGATCACCATGTCGGGCGCGAACTTCCGCGCCTCCTCGACGCAGACGGCAACCGTGTCTCGGGGAACGTCGGGTAGTACTCGGTCATGCACCAGCACATCTATCGCGGCGGCTCGCAGCGCCGCGACAGTCTCCGCGAACGAGCCCGTTGCGGCAAAACGTTCATCGGTGCAGACGAGCGCGCGACGCCCGAGCCTGGCCGCGACAACCGGAATGACGTGGCGTTGGCCCTTCCCGAAGAGGATTTCGCGCGGCAGCCTTATGGCAGCGAAAAGGCTCATGACCTGCATCCTATGACGATGTCTGGAAAGGCTGCGGGCGCGGCACGCTGCTCCCCGCAGGGCCACCGCTAGCGCCATTGCTTCGTCTCGTAACGGCGGCATGATATCCTCTATAAAATCGTATAGGATATAGGATTGCATTGGCTCGAGCATCGTGTTAGCAACTCAATGTGTCAAGAGGCAAAACATGCAGGCCATTAACTTACTCAATGCAGACGATACGAACCTCGGCGGCGGGCGTATCCAGCGCTCCAGCAGCCTGGTTGAGGACGTCTACGAAGCGATTTTTGCGCAACTCATGTCGCTGAAGATTGCGCCGGGCTCGCGCATCACGGTCGACAGCCTGGTCAAGGAATTCAACGTCTCCCATACGCCGATCCGCGAGGCGCTCGGCCGGCTCGAGGGCGAAGGCCTGGTGCTGAAGACGCATCTGATCGGTTACCGCGCTGCGCCGCAGATCACGAAACGGCGGTTCGACGAACTCTACGAGCTTCGCCTGCTGCTAGAGCCTCATGGTGCAGCAAAGGCAGCGGTGCTCATGGATGAGGTAAAGCTCGCAGAACTTCAGAAATCCGCCGGCGTCATGGCGCGCCATGAGGGCAAGGACGAGCGTCTGCGGTATTCCAACTTCGCCCGCCAGGATGCCATTTTCCATGACAAGGTCATGGAATTCGCCAACAACGAACTCGTGCGCGAGACACTGGCTCACCAGCATACCCACTTCCACATATTTCGCCTGATGTTCCATTCGCGCGTCACCGAGGAGGCGCTTGACGAGCATGAGGCCATTCTGGCCGCTTTCGCTGCGGCCGATCCTGCTGCTGCCGAGCAGGCGATGCGTCGCCATATCGAGCATTCCCGCGACCGTTTGTTGTTGGCGTTCGACTGAGACTGTCCCGATGTCCCCGTACCCGCCATCGACGATCATCACGCAGGCCAGTGCCAACGAAGACTACTTCCCCGATTCGGCCTTCTAGAAACTCAAACCTGCCGGGCGAGTACAGGTCTCGCCCGGCCCCGTTGTCACAGGAAAGGAAGTACCATGCCAGGCAAAAAGATCCTGATGCTGACCGGTGAATTCACCGAGGAATACGAAATCTTTGTCTACCAGCAGGCTATGGAAGCGGTGGGCCACACTGTTCACGTCGTGTGCCCAGACAAAAGCGCCGGAGACCTGATCAAAACGTCGCTGCACGATTTCGAGGGCGATCAGACCTACACCGAAAAGCTCGGTCACTATGCACTGATCAACAAGACCTTCTCCGACGCCGAGAAGCAGCTGGAGCAATACCACGCTGTTTACTGCGCCGGCGGTCGTGGGCCCGAATACATCCGCACGGACAAGCGCGTGCAGGCGATGGTGCGTCACTTCCACGAAAGCAAGAAGCCGATTTTCACGATCTGCCACGGCGTGCAGATCCTGATCGCGGTAGATGGCGTCGTGCGTGGCAAGAAGGTCGGTGCACTGGCGGCATGCGAGCCGGAGGTGACGCTTGCGGGCGGAACCTATATCGACCTGTCTCCAACGGAGGCATATGTGGATGGGACGATGGTTTCGGCAAAAGGTTGGACGGCGCTTGCTGCGTTCATCCGCGAATGCCTGAAGGTGCTGGGAACCGAAATCCGCCACGCGTAGACCTTTGCTCCGACGCATCTCAAAGGGGGGTGCGTCGGTCCTTGCTGCAGCCTCCGTAGCTTCTGCCGATAGTCTCCCGAGCTGATAAGCTTCCGGAAGGCACGTCCCTTAGGTAGCGCGGCCATAACGGTCCTTTCGGCCCTGCGCAACTTTGTCGGGAGTCAAAGTATGAGGGAATCCGGACAACTCATCTGCTTACGACGCTACGAAGTCGCACCGCTGTCGGAAGTCGCACAGCTTGAGTATCCGACGTCGCTATTCTATATGATGCGTGATGTTTGATGCGCACCAAGGAGGGCGATATGAGAACCACACTTGCGATCGATGACGATGTCCTGGTCGCGGCCAAGGCCATCGCCCAGCAGCAGGATCGCAGCCTCGGCGAGGTCATCACCGATCTCGCACGGCGCTCGCTGCGCCGGCCTCAAGCCGGCGGCGAGCGTAACGGGATTCCTCTTCTGTCGCCTCGGCCGGACGCACCTCCTGTCACGCTTGAGACGGTCAACGCCTTGCGAGACGAACTGCCTTGACGTTCCTGCTCGACGTCAATGTGCTGGTCGCGCTGATCGATCCTGGCCACGTCGCCCATGACGACGCGCATGGCTGGTTCGAAGTGACCGGTAACGCCGCATGGGCTACGTGTCCCATCACCGAAAACGGCGTCCTGCGCATCGTCGGCAACCAAAGATATCCCAATTGTCCCGGCTCGCCCGCCGTCGTTGCGCAAATCGTTAGCAAGTTGCGGACTCTGCACGGGCACAGCTTCTGGCCCGACGATGTGAGCCTGGTTGGCTCTGGCAACATAGATGCAGCGAAAATCCTGACCTCGGCACAGGTCACCGACACCTATCTTCTCGCGCTCGCCAAGGCGCGTGGCGGCCAGCTTGCAAGCTTTGACCGCAAGCTGCCGGCGGCGGCCGTGAAGGGCGGGAAGTCTGCACTCCACCTGATTCCCACAAGGTAGACCACCGGGGTCTTTGTGTCTGTTCCCGCAGTTGAGATAGGCGTAGCCGCGCAGCACCATCAGGCTGTTGCGCTCAGGCGCAAACGCGCGACCGTTGCTCGAAGGCCCGATTGTCTCGATATGCCGCCTCTCATCGAAAGCGGTTGTTCTTGGGCTCCAGAAAGCCCGGCTCGGATTCTACACCGCGGCCACGATCCAAGGTCGCCTCAGCGTCGTTGGCCGGCTCGCGCTTCTTTCTGTTCCGGCCGCTTTTCCGGCGCCGGCCGTTTCGATGCTGCGCTCGCCGACAGTTGGATACGTGTGGATCGTCCCGACGCGGCTTGTGTCTGCCACGCGACTGCTTTGTCGCCGATGGTCCAATGGGTCGGCTTTACCACGCCGGCCTCGTCGAAGTGATGAGGCGGCATGCCAGCAGCATCTGGCCCCCCAGCATTGCAGCCACCCTTGGCCCGCATATCGGCGCGTTATCGAACTGCCAAGGTCGCTTGTGCCCGTTTCTTTCCGCAAATAGGATTTTAACCGGTTTTCCGGGCCGACCGGCGGTCAAGCGCCTCTGGGCACAAAATGCCTTCCTAGCCAGATGGGGCAGGTTCCCAGGGCGCGGGCGTCGTCGGTCAAAGTTCGGCCAGAAACTTGCGGCGATCCAGGGGCAGCACGGAAACGAGAGACTTTGGCACGTCGAACAACATTGGCAGGTGGTCGAGCGAAGAGGTCAGTTGCCATTCGCGAGCGGCCCCAGAATTCGGACTCCCTGGCCGCGCGCGGCAAATGCGAGCTTACGATCGAGGGTGGCCAGGGGCAACTCGGTTTCGATTGCCAGCGCAAGATAGGCGGCGTCATAGACGCTGAGCCCGTGCGAAGCCGCTAGGCTCAGCACCGCGCCGTCCGACCCGCCGCCCGCGTCCTCTAGCGGCAATCGGCGCAGCCGTGCCATGGTGGTGGCAGCTTCGCCCGCCGCGATGCGGCCACACCGCTCGGCAATCAGTACGACGTTCCGCGCCTCGTGCCAGAACAGAGAAGGGACAGGCGCCCTTGTTCCCGGCAATCGTCGCATCAGGGCGGCCGCCGCCTCGCTGTCTTCATCAGGAAGAATCCAGGCAGCCGCCATGGAAAGGTCGACAACGAAAGGCATCACACGATGATCGCCATCAAGCGCGGCGCCCTTCATCGCGCCAGGCCCGAATTTCGTCCTGCGTCACGGGCTTGGCGCGGGCCCGGGCAGCGCTGATCTCTTCGATCACGGCTTCGACATCGTCGCGCCGTTGAATCCGCGACAGTTTAGCGATGGGATCGTTGCCGCGCGAAATAATCACCTCCTCGCCTGCTTCGACTCTTGAAAGCAGTTCCGAGAGATGCGTCTTGGCCTCGCCAACTTTCACCGTGATGGGCATTTTCTGTCCTTGTACACGTCGGGGCCCCTCGCGGCGAGCCGTGTTCATTGCCGTTGAGCTGAGTGTGGATTGCCCGACAATCGCTGTACACAACAATAGGCGCAATGCTGACGCTTGGTCAATGCTTGGTCAAGTCACTAGGCCTGGACATTGCCGACCCCTCGCAGACCGCAAGGCGGGCCGTCTCTCAACAAGGTGAAGTTGTTCGTTCTGGTGGAACGGGGCTTCTGATCGTGCGCGGTTATCTGGTTTTCGAAGATGCGGAGGCTTGCAACTTGTCGCGGTCAGCGCACTCCAATGGATCGCGAGTGGCCATCTGACCATAAGACGACGACCTGATCACGCGATCCTGTCACCCCTCTCTCGGTAAGGGCAAGATTCCCCAGGCCCGCGGCCCATCTGGACGGTTCGGCCTTGCCCAATTGCCCTTTCAGTTGAAACGATTAGGGCGGAACGTTGCAAGCATGGGATGCGGATTGCCTGAGGCGATTTCTTTGGCAAGCAATTCGCCGACGATCAATCCAAGCGTGGCGCCGCTGTGGCTAAAGGCGACGTGAAGCCCGGCAACGGTCTCGACGGAGCCAAGCACTGGCTCGCCATCGCCGGGGATCGGCTTCGGGCCAACTGCATAGGTAGCGAGTTGGAGCCGCGGATTGCCCTCGAGCACCGCACTAGCCTCCTCGAGCAGTCCTTTGACGGTCTTGTCGTGCACGGTGTAGGTTCCGTCGGAGTTGACCATGACTTCTTCCTCCGACCACGCCGAATCCAAAACAAGTGCGCCATCCGGCGTCGGGCGCACCGCCACGCGGGGCGTATTCAGCACGGCACGGAGCTCGGTCTTGATCGGCTTGGTTTTCAAGAGAAGTGAAATCGGGGTGGCGTCGGGGACATGAACTCCGACCGTCGCGAGCATGGCGGGCGTCGCTGGCCCAACGGCAAGGACCACCGCATCCGCCTTTAACGGCATACCGTCGGCAGTGACGACGCCACGCGCGCGACCATCTGTGGCATCTATCCGCACGCGTCCAGCGTTCTGCACGAGTTTGCCGCCGCGGGAGCGGAACTCATTGAGCAGCAGATCGATCAGGCAGGGCAGGTCAACCCATCCTTCGCCAGGATTGAAGATGGCACCCTGCGGGGTGATGGCGCTGGCGTTGACGCCGGGCGCCACTGCGCCGACTTCGGCAGGGCCGAGCAGAAGCGCGTCATACCCGATATCCTGCTCCAGCTGGCAGATGGACGCGATCTGGTTCGCCTCGTCATCCGCATCCCAGGTGAGGCCGCCGTCAAAGCGAAGCCAGGCCGCCGTTTCCGGCCTTGTGGCGGCCAGGGTCCGATAACGGTCGATGCCTGCAAGCCTCAGGCGGTGGTAGGCAGTGTCCGCACGTCGTGCTGAGTTCAGCCAGGAAAGTGAACGGCTGGATGCGCCATTGGCGGGCGCGCCGTCGTTGACAATGGTTACATCAACGCCAAGACGAGCGAGGTGCAACGCGGAAGAGATGCCGAAGATGCCCGCGCCGATAACAACGACATGGCGCGGCTTTGGGAATGCAGTCATAGAGAAATCCTTCTTCGCAGAAGACGGGCTGGAGTTGTTAGATCGCTGCAGAGCGCGGCGGAACTAGTAGTCCGTTAGCTTCTTCATGTAGCGCCGGCCCTCGAGCATCGGCCGGCCGCGCAGACCGGCCAGCTCGTAGGCAAAACGCCACAGAGTGTCGAAGAAGACCAAGGGCACGAGATAGGGTTTGATGCGATTGGACATACCGCTGAGGTCGAGTTCCGCTCCATCGAGCACCAGGGTGTTTTCCCGGCTGCCGTACTTGACAAGGAAGTCGCGGGCGCGTTCCGTGAGGCGCCTCGTTTCGTCCAAGCCCAACATCACGACGAAGCCGGCATCCTTGTCCACCACCTCAAAGGGGCCATGGAAAAACTCGTTGGCGTGTATGGCCTGCGAGTCGTACCATTGCATCTCCATCAACACGCAGATGGCGTAGGAATAGGCCGCGCCATAGCTGGCACCGCTGGCAAGTGTGTAGATCCCCTTGCGCGGCGCGAAACGGGGTGCAAAGGCCCGAAACCGGTCGGCATAGATCCGGTGCGCACGTTCGATGGCCGGCTGAAGATGGCTCAGGCTCATCAGCAGGTCGGCGGTTAGCTTGGCATCCTCCCGAGCATCGATCAGGCCAGCGAGCAACATATAGAGCACGCCGTAATTGCTGTAGGCCGCATCGATTGCTTTGCCCGTCGTGTAGGATGCCTGGTAGGCTACCGGGTGGTCGACCGCCCGCGCGAGGGGCGATGTTTGGTCGAGCGTCATACCGATTGTCGTTGCGCCTCGGTGTTTTGCGTGATTGGCCGCCCGCACGGTCTCCGTGGTGGTTCCTGTCTGCGAACAAAGGACAACGAGCGTGTCAGGTCCCAACCGTCGCGGATCTCGGCAGACGAACTCATCCGCGTTGTAGATGTCGCAGGCGAATGTGCCGCTGTGACGGTCGACGAAGTATTTGCCTGCCATCATGATCGAGAGCGAGCCGCCGCACGCCACGAGGAATAGGTGCGAAAATCGCTTGCCCGTCGTAGCGGTCAGGGCGCGTTCCACGTCGGCGGGCAGGGCGGAAATCATGAGCTTCCTCGTCTCGTTGACAAGCTTGGCCGGGGGCACAATTGACAGATAGTGGTGATTGTGCGAACGTTCTCATATCCTTTAAACTGAAAGTCATGCAATGGTCAAGATTGCCGCGATGGGTGATAACGTGGTCGATTGTTATCTTGCTCGCGGCGAGATGTTCCCCGGAGGAAACTGCCTCAATGTCTCGGTCTATGTGAGCCGCTTCGGCGGGCAGTCGGCCTATGTTGGAGCGATCGGCAAAGACCGGGCCGGGGACCTGATCTGCGCTGCACTGGCGTCGGAACGCGTGGACGTCACCCGATTGCGTCGCCTCGAAGGGTCGACTGCCTACTGCCTCATAGGTCACCGAAACGCTGATCGGATTTTCCTGGACTTCGACCTCGGCGTCTCGATGTTCACGCCAACGCAAGAAGATCTGGATTTTCTCTCGGGCTTTCAGGCCGTCCACATCGGCCAATCCAGCGGGTTAGACCCGTGGGTTGCCGCGGTATCGAGCAAATCCCTGTTATCTTACGATTTTTCTACACGGCGGGAGCCGGGACACCGGCGCGAGATTGGGCGCTATTGCTATCTGGCCTCCGTCTCGGGCGACGGTCTCAACGACGATAAATTGGCTGCAATCGTATCCGAACTGCTTGCATGTGGTTCAAAATGGGTTCTGGTGACTCGAGGTCGAGCTGGCGCGGTGCTTCACAGCGACACCGTCTCCTACAGCACCCCGGCGCGGCTGGTCGAACCCGTCGACACCCTGGGCGCGGGCGACACCTTCATCGCCAGAACGCTATTCGGCCTGCTTAAGGAAGAGGCGCCTCAAGACATTCTCGGCCATGCCGCGGAGGCGGCGGCCGCTACCTGCCAGTACTACGGGGCGATCGGCCACGCGACAGCAATCGAGTTAGGAAAGATGACGCCGGAGATCCTTCGCGGAGCTAGGCACGCTCAAGACTGGAAACCGTCTAGCAGCGAAATTCTCCGAAGCAATTGACGCGAGAAATGGACAATGCTAGTGAAAATGATAACGTTCTCACCTATCTGACCAAAACGCCACCTAAGAGCGTTTAAATGAGACGTCGAGTGGGATCGCAGGGCCGAGTTCGGCCAATCGTAAGAGGAGAAGACATGCACACGAATTTGAGCAGGCGCCAACTGGTGAAATCCGGTCTGGCGCTGACGATCGCGCTGTTGACAGGACTTGGCACGTTGGCCTCGTCAACGCAGGCAAACGCGGCCGACAACCCCTACAACCTCATCGACCCGACGGTGATCAGCGTCGGAACCATGGGCGATGCGAAACCCTATGTCTTCACCGACGCCAACGGTAACTTCACTGGCTTCGACGCCGAACTGTTCCGTGATGTGGCGCGCCGGCTCGGGTTCAAGGAGGAACAGGTCGTTTTCACCGGCCAGGAATTCTCGGCGCTGCTGCCGTCGGTGGCCAACGGCCGCTTCGACGTCGCTGTCGCGGCCATCGGCACGACCGCGGAGCGCAAGAAGACCGTGGATTTTGGCGACGGCTATCTCGCCGGCTACCTGTCGATCATTTCGGCGGATCCGGCACTGACGAGCAATGAGAGCACCGCCGGAAAGCGCATCGGCGTGATCCAGGGAACGCTGCAGGAAATCTATGCCGAGAAGAATCTGAAGGGCGACATTGTCAAATTCCCCGACAACAACACTGCGGTGGCGGCGCTGAATAACGGGACGATCGATGGCCATTTCACTGATTATGAGTCGGCCAAGCAGTATGTGGAGCGCTATAAGAACCTGAAGATAACAATGAACGTGCCGTCCTTCGATGCGCCGGCCGGGTTCGTGGTCAAGAAAGGCAACGATGCCTTCCGCGAGGCGCTGAATAAGGCGCTGCGCGAGGCCATGGACGATGGCACCTGGAAACGGCTGCATGAGAAGTGGTTCCCGGGCACTCCGATGCCCGATCAATATCTGCCCAAGAAGTAAATTCGCGCGTATTCATTTTCGTTTCCGGCCGGGCCCGTGAGCAACGGTGCCCGGCCGAGTTATAGATGGACTTGATATGAGCTGGTTCGATACCTTCGCCCGCAGCTTCCTTGATTTCCAGGCGATGGCAGAAGTTCTGCCAAACATGGTGATGGTCGGCCTCAAGAACACTTTGATCCTGGCCCTTGCCTCGACGTTTTTCGGGACGCTGATCGGTATCGTCCTCGCTGTCATGGGGATTTCCGAAAACCGGCCGCTGAAACTCCTTGCCCGAGTCTACACCGATATCTTCCGCGGGCTTCCCGCCATTGTCACGATCCTGATTATTGGCCAAGGCTTCGCGCGGTTGGGCCGAGATCTGTTCGGTCCATCGCCTTATCCGCTGGGCATTCTGGCACTCAGCCTGATTGCCGGCGCCTACATCGGAGAGATTTTTCGCGCCGGTATTCAGAGCGTCGAGCGTGGTCAGATCGACGCAACGCGCACTCTCGGTATGACGTACGGCCAAGGCATGCGCCTGGTGGTGATCCCGCAAGGCATCCGCCGCGTCCTGCCTGCACTGGTCAACCAGTTCATCGGTAACGTCAAGGACTCCAGCCTGGTCTATTTCCTTGGCCTGCTCGCCTCCGAACGCGAACTGTTTCGCGTCGGCCAGGACCAGGCCGTGCTGACCGGCAATCTGTCACCACTGTTGCTGGCCGGCGTGTTCTATCTCGTGATCACGGTGCCGCTAACCCACCTCGTCAATTACATCGACGCTCGCATGCGCGTCGGCAAACGTATCACCGCTGTGCAGAGCGGCCTCAAGGAAGTCGCCGAGCTTGCCGAAGCGATCGTGCCGGGCGCAGCGACGTTGCCTGCAGCGGCGCCCACACGCTTCAAGGGCGGCGGCATCGAGGTCAAGAATATCGACATGGCCTACGGCGTCGTCCAGGTGCTCCATGACGTCAGTCTGAAAGTGCAGCCCGGGACCGTCACCTGCCTCATCGGGCCGTCCGGCTCGGGCAAGTCGACCTTGCTGCGTTGCCTCAACCGCCTCGTAGAGTGTCGAGCCGGTGACATTCTGCTCGATGGCGAAAGCATCTACAAACAGACCCCTGACCAACTCCGGCGGCGCGTCGGCATGGTTTTCCAGCAGTTCAATCTGTTTCCCGACCGCAGCGCCCTCGCCAACATCACCCTGGCGCTGCGCAAAGTTAAACGCATGTCGCGCGAGGAGGCTGAGGGGGCGGCCTTAGCGAGGCTGAATGAAGTCGGACTGCTGGAGCGCAAAGATCATCGGCCGGCTAATCTCTCGGGTGGGCAACAGCAGCGGGTGGCCATCGCGCGCGCCTTGGCCCTCGAACCTGAGGTTATGCTGTTCGACGAAGTCACCAGTGCCCTCGATCCGGAATTGGTCAAAGGTGTCCTGAATTTGATGGCCGACCTCGGGCGGGGCGGGATGACGATGGTGGTCGTTACACACGAGATGAACTTCGCTCGCAAAGTCGCGAACCAGGTCGTATTCATGGACGAGGGGCGGATAGTCGAGGCAGGACGACCAGAGGACCTTTTCGACAATCCGCAGAGTCCACGTCTTCGGCGCTTTCTGTCAGAGGTGCTGTGATTGCAATGGTGTGCGCAACGGCGGGTGCTTCGGTGTTCGGCCTTGCGGCGCGGGCTTAACTGCCGCTAGGTCCCCGTCACAACGCGCGCATGGGCGGCGGGGTTTGCCGAGTGACTCAAAGATCGTCGAAAAACGCAACTATCATAGAGGTCGCTCGCCGGGCCGGGGTGAGTTCCGCCACGGCCGGGCGTGTCCTTGGTGGGTACGGCTACAGCAGCCCCGAGGTTCAGGAGAAGGTGCGCGCCGCGGCAGCTGCGCTGGGCTATCGGCCCAATCGCCTGGCCAAAGGCCTGATCACCGGTAAGACGCAGACTATCGGAGTTGTCGTCGGCGACATCGAAAGCCCCTTCTATGCCAGCGTCCTGCGCGGAATAGGGGATGTCGCGCGCTGTGGCGGCTTCGGGGTTATCGTCACGAATAGTGACGAAAATGCCGAACTCGAGCGAGAGGCGGTGCAGCTCCTGCTGGAAAAGCAGGTCGACGGTTTAGTTGTCTCGTCGACTTTCGTGGACGAACCGGATCATCTTCGTGAGGCAGTCGCAGCCCGCTGTCCCGTCGTGCAGTTTGACCGCATGGTCGCGGGCCTGGAAACCGATACAGTGGTGGTCGACAATGTTTCCATAACGCGTAGCAGCATCGCGGCGATGATCGGCGCCGGACACAGCCGCATCGGAATTCTGGCGGAGCTCGGACCGGGCCAACGCGATGATGTTGGCTCGTTTGTGGCAAACGCCGATCTCTCCAGCGCTGATATTCGCTATCATCATCCAAGCTGGCAAAGGCTATTGGGTTACCTCGAAGCCCATCGCGCTGCGGGCATTACACCGGATCCGCAGTTGATCCGCCGCGTGGCGATCTATTCTAGCGAGGCGGCCCGCAAGGAGGCACTCGACCTGCTGACAATGCGCAATGCGCCGTCCGCCCTGTTTACCGCCGATGGCATGATGTCGACAGGCGTTCTGGAGGCGACATCGGCACTGAAGCTTGCGATCCCGGGAAACCTTTCGCTGCTTTGCTTCGACGATCTCGACTGGATGCAATTCGTGGCCCACGGCATCACAGCCATCGCGCAGCCAGCACAATTGATCGGAGCGGCGGCGGCGGAGCTTCTCTTGAGGAGGTTAGGGGAGGCCAGTTTGCCTTTCGAGCACCGTGTGCTGGCGGCCCGCTTGGTGGAGCGTAATTCAATTGCGGTTCACCGCAACCGCGAGGCCGTCTGATCTCCGGCCGCGACGGTCTGGCTGGAGCTGAATTGCAGCGCGTCTATGCCGAGGTTGAGGCCATGCACGGATATTGACGTGTCGTATGTCTCTTCGCTTGCCTACAACAACATCGGCCATCGGGATCGGCTCGGCTGAATGACAGCCCAGGCGGACTGCTGGGCACGACTACTACTGCTTGCGATGCCTCGGCGTAAGCTGCGCAAGAAAACGGGTGAGAACATCCGGGTTCCGATTGCGGATCTCGATGTCGCTCTTGCGCCGGATTGCGCCGCGTACAAGTCTGGCGCCGAGATAGCGGAACGGCTCTGGAGGCAATGCCAGCCGCCGGTCGATGCCGACAAGACCGCTGGCGCTCCGCCGGTCCTTGCGCTGAGCACCAGACTGGCGAGCACGCGGCCGCCGATGGGCGTCTGTGCAATGCCGGTTCCGTTGAAGCCCATGCCATAGAAGATGCGGGATGACCGCGCAGATGATCGAAGACGGGAACATGCTCGGGCGCGAGCTAAAGCGATCTTAGCTATGCCTCAGAGTCCTGTCGGATCCGCCAACAATTCGCAAAGTGTTCGGGGTTCCAGTCGGGAGACCGCCAGCGGCTAATCACCCAATCGAGGGATATAGCTGCGGTGCCTACAGCACGAGCTCCTTTTTCAAATGCACCAGTTCATTTTTTTGCAAAATTCGCGTGAAACAGCCGCTGTCGCCAGACAGAACAGCCCAAGCGAGCCGGCCCCAAGCCGCGCGGGAGCGTTCAAGCCGTTTCCTGTAACGGAGCATCGCGCGCAAAGCTTCGCCGCAGCCAATCGACAACAGCATAGAGACCGAACTTGTATGCGTGCGAACCCAAGGTGCGGCGAACATCAAAGCTGCGGCATCTTGATGGAAATGGGACCCAATGGTCCGTCTGCAGGGGTAGCCAATAACTTGCCAAGGCTGCGCTGTTGACGGGCTCAGGTCTCGTATCGAAAGAGCCACCTGGATTTACGCCGATTTTCTTCGGCGACGGTATGGTGATCAGGTGATCAGGTGATCAGCCCATTTGCGCGAGCGGTGACCTTGCCCCTCTGATCTAATCCGGTTTGAAGTTCGTTCTGGCCCATCGAGAGGACCAGGACATGAAACGTAGCCGCTTCTCTGAAGAGCAGATCATCGGA
>NZ_JAMYUV010000052.1:0-41207 GCF_040323405.1 Mesorhizobium sp. M0048
CGTGTCCTCGAATGGCATCCCGAACCCCCCAGCGCAAAGCGCGCCAAACTGTTCGCGATGTCCTCGCACACCTGTTCGCGATGTCCCCGGTCCAAACAGGGGGAAGATTAGCGCTCAGCCGTTGCAACTCAAGCCGCCTGCGGTTCCGGCTCGAAGGCCGGGCGGCTGGTGTTGATCAGCAGCGAGATGCAGGCGGCGGCTATTGCCGTCATACCGGCGATCAGGAAGGCAAGCTCGTAATTGCCTTGCAGCTCGCGCATGGTGCCGCCGAAGAAGGCCGCTGTCGCGGCGCCAACCTGATGGCCGGCGACGATCCAACCGAAGACGATCGGTCCGCTGCGGTCGCCGAACGCCTCGTTGGAAAGCCTCAGCGTCGGCGGCACCGTGGCGATCCAGTCCAGTCCGTAAAACACGGCGAAGATGATCAGGCTGGTTGCCGAAAAGCCGGAATAGGGCAGATAGATCAACGACAGGCCGCGGATGCCGTAATAGACGCCGAGCAGCTTGCGCGGATCGAAACGGTCGGTGAGCCAGCCCGATAGCGTCGTGCCGATCAGGTCGAAAATGCCCATCATCGACAGCAGGCCGGCGGCTTGCACTTCGCCTATGCCCATGTCGCCGCAAAAGGCGATCAGGTGCGTGCCGACCAGCCCGTTGGTGGTGAAGCCGCAGACGAAGAAAGTGGCGAACAGGTACCAGAACACACGTGTACCGGCGGCGCGGCGCAGCGTGCTCAGCGTATGCGAAAGGAAATTGCCTTGCGCGGCCGGCGGCGCCGGCGGCACGTCGTTGGCATCGGCGCCATAGCGGACCATGCCGATCGAGGCCGGGCGCTCCGGCACCAGCATATAGACCAGCGGCACCAGGCAGGCGGTGGCCACGGCAATGGCGATGGCGACCGGCTTCCAGCCGCCTGACTGGGCGAGCGAGGCGAGCAACGGCAGGAAGACCAGCAGCCCGGTGGCGCTGGACGCCGACATCAGTCCCATCACCAGGCCGCGATTGGTCTTGAACCAGCGGTTGACGATGGTTGCGCCGAGCACGGTGGCGACGGCGCCCGAGCTGACGCCGGAAAACACGCCCCAGGTGAGGAGCAGATGCCACGGCTTGGTCATCAACAGGCTGAGCGCGGTCGATCCCGACATCAAAAGCAGCGCGGCAAGCAAGGTGCGGCGCAGCCCGATCCGCTCCATCAGCGCCGCGGCAAACGGCCCGGTCAGGCCATAGAGGAAGATGCCAGTGGCAGCGGCCAGTGAGACGACGTCGCGCCGCCAGCCGAAACTGTTCTCCAGCGGCAGCATCATGACTGCCGGCGCCGAACGCAGGCCCGCTGCGATCAGCAGGCAAAGGAAGATGACGGCGACCACGACGAAAGCGTAGCGCTGGCCAAACGGGCGGGATTGAGCTATCATGTTACTGACCGGTACGTTGCAGGAGCGCGAAACATACGTACCGACCGGTAACATTGTCAACCAGCTAATCGGTACACCAGACATGAAAAGCATTGAACCAACGATCAAGGCGAATGACGCACCGCCGCCTCGCGCCGCCGAACGGATTCTCCAGGTGGCGCGCGACCTGTTTTACCGGCAAGGCATCAGGGCGATCGGCGTCGACGAGATCGTGCGGCGTGCCGGCGTCACCAAGCCCAGCCTCTACCGCAGCTTTCCGTCCAAGGATGAGTTGGCCGCATCCTATCTCCGGCACTATGACCTCGAATTTTGGGAGCGCTTCGACGAGGCGGTGAATGCCCATCCCGGCGATCCGCGCGCGCAGATCCTCGCCTTCCTGACGCGTGTCGGCAAGCGTACGCAAAGGCCCGATTATCGCGGCTGCGGCATGACCAATGCCGCGGTCGAATATCCCGAACATGGCCATCCAGCCCGCGTCGTGAGCGAAGCCAACAAGCGGGAATTGCGCCGGCGCCTGCGTGCCATGGCGGCAGAGATGGGCGCCGGCGACGCCGACACGCTAGGCGACGGGCTGCTGCTCCTGATCGAGGGCGCCTATATCAGCGGCCAGCTGTTCGGTGTCGGCGGGCCGGCGCAGTCGGTCGCCCGCAACGCCGACCTTCTGATCGAGGCAAGCTTGAAGAAATAGCGTTCCGTTTACCAGATCACTGTGAGCAGCCTGAGTTCGTCTAGGCTGCTGCTAGATTTGACGGTACGCTGCGGCAGCCCGAACGGAGTTGTCCGCCATGCGCGCTCTTTTGATCCCGCTTGCCTTCGCCGGCTTCTGCAACGCCGCCCGGGCTGGCGACATATCCAGCGTCTATACCGATCTCGTCTGGGAGAAGGACTGCGTGACTTATGCCCAGGCGGAGGAAGGCGACGGCGACTGGGCCGACCTCGCCTGTTCGGGTTATGGCGGCTACCCGGTGATGGTTTCCTACGACGACGCGCGGGAATCGCTGTTCTACGGCTTTCCACCCGGCGATATGACCACGGTCTGGGAAAGCTTTTCCGGCCTCAACTCGGCTGGACCTAAAGTCGAGTGGCGGATCGAAACCAACGGCAAAACTACCATTCCGTTCGCCGTCATTCATCGTCGCTCGATCAGCGATACCGAGGGCGAGAACAAGTCGACGGAAGTGTTGATCGTCGCCAAGGTTGCCCAGCCTGACGCCCACGAAGGCTGCACGATCGGCCTTGTGCTCGCCACCGGCAATCCCGCCGCCAACGATCAGGCGCGCAAGCTTGCCGACGAGAAGGCACGCACCTTCGCCTGCGGCAAGGACAAGCGCGTAGTGATCGGCGACGCGCCCGCTTTCGGCCGCGTCGACAACTGATTATTTGCGCCCGATAATTATTTGCGCTTGGCCCGCTCGATTGCCTCGACGATCATCTTCTTGGCATAGGCCGCATCGTACCAGCCTTCGATCTTAACCCATTTGCCGGGTTCGAGATCCTTGTAGTGCTCGAAGAAATGCTGCACTTGCTGGCGGGTAATGTCAGGCAATTGCGTGTATTCGTGGACGTCCTCGTAGCGTAAGGTCAGCTTGGGCGAAGGCACCGCGATGACCTTCTCGTCCTGGCCGGCATTGTCCTCCATCACCAGCACGCCGATCGGCCGCACATTGATGACGCAGCCTGGCACCAGCGCGCGCGTGTTGCAGACCAGCACGTCGATCGGGTCGCCGTCGCCCGATAGCGTGTGTGGTACGAAACCGTAATTGCCGGGATAGCGCATCGAAGTGTGAAGGAAGCGGTCGACGAACAGCGTGCCGGCCTCTTTGTCCATCTCGTATTTGATCGGCTCGCCGCCGATCGGCACCTCGATAATGACGTTGACGTCCTCGGGCGGGTTCTTTCCGCTGGCAATCGCTTCGATCCGCATCGCTTTATCCCTCTCTCGATTGAAGATCGATAGCGGCCGATGGCGAATGGTGCAATGCGGCGAATGGTACTGGGGGGGATCGTCCGAACCGAAACCGGCCGGATCATGCGCTGGCCGTCATTCCCAGACGAAAGCGACCTTCTTCAGCGCCTTCTGCTCGAAGATCTCGACGCCCTCGGCCACATCGCGGCCGCCGGCGCCGGCATAGAAGGCAAGTGCGTTCTGATTGTCTTCCAGCGCCCAAACCACCATGCCTTTCAGGCCATGGTCGGCCAGCCGTGCCCGTGCGGCTGCGAACAGCCGGCTGCCGAGCCCGATGCCTTGATACTCCGGCCGCAAGTAAAGCTCGTAGATCTCGCCCTGCTGCCTGAGCTCACGTGCTCGGTTCTTGCCGATCGTCGCGTATCCGGCAATTTTGCCGCCGATTTCGACGACCAAGACGGTGGCGGCCCGGCGAATGGCATTTGCCCACCAATCGGCACCGCGGCGGTTGATCATCGATGTCAGTGTACGGTGCGGGATGATGCCCGAATAGGCGCCGCGCCAGGCCTCGAGATGCACGTCGGCAATGGCGGCTGCATCGCGTGGTTCGGCTTTCCTGATGTCGATGCTCAGCGTATTCATGATTGGTTAACCATAAACCCGCCGCGCCCGATTGCAAGAGTCCGGTCGGCCGCCGCGATGCTTTCACACAGCCGAACAGTGCGTCCTTGAGACGCTGGAAAACCGCTTTTAGCGAGATCAAATCTCGACCAGATGGTCGTCCAGTTCGTTGCTGTCGCCGGTCGAGACCGGAAAATGCTCGGCCAGTACCGCACCGACCGCTTCGATCGCCTTGACGAACCCGTCGGCAAGCCGATCGTCGCCGGCATGCGCCGTAAGGTCGCGGACGACACCGTCCCAGACATGCTGGCCGACACGAGAATCGATGCCGCTGTCGGCGACCACCTCGGCATAGCGCTCGGCGATCGAGACGAACACCAGCACGCCCGTGCGCGCCGTGGTGCGGTGGACGTTGCGGGCGAGAAACTGCTTCATCGCATTGGCGTGGGCGGCTTGGTAGCGCAGACGCCTCGGCACCAAATGGATGCGCAATGCGGGCAATGCCCACAACAGAATGAGCACACTGGCAAGCGCCAGCAGCTCGGCGATGACGAAATGCGGCAAGCGGATCGACAGCCACCAGGCTTCCAGCCCGTAACCGACGGCGAGGCTGACGATGAGCATGCCTAGCATCGCCATGAAAGCGGCCGGGAAAAAATAGCCGTCGCTGGCATGCGCCACGACGCAGTAGATCTCGCCGTCGGTCTTTGCTTCGGCAGCGCGGATCGCATCGGCGATCCGCTCATGATCTTCGGGGCTGATCGGTCGTGTTGCCATGATTGATGTCTCACCAGCTTCCTGAAGAACCGCCGCCGCCGGACGAACCGCCGCCACCTGAAAACCCACCACCCGAACTTCCGGACGACCAACCGCTGCCGGAACTTCCAGACGACCAGCCACTGCCGGACGAGGTCCCCGACGTCCAGCCAGCGCCACCGGAGGATGACGAAGCTGGCCCACGGCCGTAGCGGAACGTCATGCCCAGCCACTTGTACACGCCCGGCGACAGCTTCGTGCCGAAGATCGGCGGCAGGAATGCCATTGCCAGGCCGCCGAAGAACATCGTCGCCCACAGGACGATGAACAGAACGAAGATGGGATCGACAGGATTGTCATTCGCCGGATTGCGCTTGCCGCGCGCTTCCAGCTCTTCGGGATTGCCTTCCAGCACCATGATCATGTCATTGACGGCCTTGCTGATGCCGCCAGAGAAATCGCCGGCACGGAAGGCCGGCACCATGTCGTTTTCGATGATCAGCTTGGTGTGCAGGTCGGTCAGCGTGCCTTCCAGCCCATAGCCGACCTCGATGCGCATCTTGCGGTCGTTCGGCGCCACCAGAAGCAGGACGCCGTTGTTCTCCTTCGCCTGGCCCAGTTTCCAGGCGCGGAACAGCCGGTTGGCGTAAGGCTCGATCTCCTCGCCGTCGAGGCTGGGGATGGTCGCGACGACGATCTGGTCCGAACCTTTGGTCTCGAAATCGGCAAGCTTCTGCGTCAGCGCCGCCTCGGTTGCGGCATCGATGATGCCGGCATTGTCGACGACTCGTCCGGTCAGCGCCGGCAATTCGGCGGCAATGGCCGCGAAGCCGACCAGCAGCACCGCCATGCCCATAAGCGCGGTGCCGATCGTTTTGATGAAACGGCCGAATTCCACCGGGCTGATGGCGTGTCTTGTCATCTCGTCACCAACTTCCCGAGGAGCCGCCGCCACCGGACGAACCGCCGCCGCCGGAAAACCCGCCACCGCTTGAACCCGACGACCATCCCCCGCCGGAACCTCCCGACCAGCCGCCGGATGACCGCCGGTTTGGCTCGAAGGTCATGCCCAGCCAGCGATAGCGGCCGGGACCGATCTTCTGGCCGAAGATCGGCGGCAGGATGGAGGCTGCGAGGCCACCGAAAAAGATGATTGCCCAGATGGCTATGAAGATCGTGAAGAACAGATCGTCGCTGTTGAACGGCGCCTGCTGGTTGCGTTTACCGCGCGCTTCCAGCTCTTCGGGATTGCCCTCCAGCACCATGATCATGTCGTCGACGGCCTTGCTGATGCCGCCAGAGAAATCGCCGGCACGGAAGGCCGGCACCATGTCGTTTTCGATGATCAGCTTGGTGTGCAGGTCGGTCAGCGTGCCTTCCAGCCCATAGCCGACCTCGATGCGCATCTTGCGGTCGTTCGGCGCCACCAGAAGCAGGACGCCGTTGTTCTCCTTCGCCTGGCCGAGTTTCCAGGCGCGGAACAGCCGGTTGGCGTAAGGCTCGATCTCCTCACCGTCGAGGCTGGGGATGGTCGCGACCACGATCTGGTCCGAACCCTTGGTCTCGAAATCGGCAAGCTTCTGCGTCAGCGCCGCCTCGGTTGCGGCATCGATGATGCCGGCATTGTCGACGACCCGTCCGGTCAGCGCCGGCAATTCGGCGGCGAGAACGATGAGAGGGAGCAGGAGAAAGGTTAGAACGAAGCCAAGAAAAATCAGGGCGGCGTTTCTTCCCACCCCCCGCTGTGGGGAGATGTCCGGCAGGACAGAGGGGGGCGCGAAGGAATACAAGGCCAACAGGCCCAGGCTCAACAGGCGCCGTTCACCCGCCTTGCGTGGTGTTGGTGCCGAAATCGACCTTCGGCGGCTGCATCTTATCCTCCTCGATGGTGAAATTCGCAAACGGCTGGTTGCCGCGAAACCACAAGGTCGCCCAGATCACCGACGGGAAGGTCCTCAGCGTCAGATTGTACTCTCTCACTGCCTGGATATAGTCGCGGCGAGCGACCGTGATGCGGTTCTCGGTGCCTTCGAGTTGTGCTTGCAGCGCCAGAAAGTTCTGGTTGGCCTTGAGATCGGGGTAGTTCTCCACCACCGCCAGCAGGCGCGACAGCGCGCTGGTCAAGCCGGCCTGGCTGTCCTGGAATTTCTTGAAGGCTTCCGGATTGTTCAGCGTTTCCGGCGTCACGGTCACCTGCGTCGCCTTGGCGCGCGCTTCGACCACGGCGTCGAGCGTATCCTTCTCGTGCGCGGCGTATCCCTTGACCGTGTTGACAAGATTGGGGATGAGATCGGCGCGGCGCTGGTATTGATTTAACACCTCGCTCCATGCTGCCTTGGCGTTTTCCTCAGCTGTCGGGATGGTGTTGTAGCCGCAGCCCGCAAGCAGCGGCAGCATGACGGCCATGACCAGGAACGCAGCTAAATTACGGAAGATTGGCGGTGAACAAAGGCGCTGGGCAAGCATGATAAGGTCCCCTCGATAGCATTGGCAGGCGAAGCATTAGCACAATCCTTGCGTAAGAAAATGACTTCGGCCGAGAAGTGTTACTGGTTTCTGCCATTCACCGTCAGGCCCTGTGACAGACAAGGCGAACGGGTTAAGCTCGGCATGAAACGGGGTATCACCATGGCGAAACGCCACGGCAGCGACGCGGAATCGCGCCGCATCATGGAGCGGGTGGCGCGCGAGACCGACCCGGGCGGCACCTCGTTCCTCGCGCGAACAGCCAGAGGTGCGCGCGACCGCGTCACCGCGGCCGATGCCGACCGGTCGGATCCGATCGAATATTGGGGCACCCGCATCGGTCGGGCAGCGGGCTTGCTTATTGCCATCGGCCTGTTGATCTGGCTCGTGCTTTTCGTCACCAGGGGCAGTTAGGAAAAATCAATGAGTGCCGAAAAAACCGACGCGCCGCGCGCGGTCATCGTCGTCTCCAGCCATGTCGCACGTGGCTCGGTCGGCAACCGTGCCGCCGTCTTTGCGCTGGAGACGCTCGGCTTTCCGGTTTGGGCGGTGCCGACCGTCATCCTGCCCTGGCATCCGGGCCATGGCCGGGCCACCCGCATCGTGCCGCCGATGGACCAGTTCAAGGCGCTGATGACCGACCTCGAGCGCGCGCCGTGGCTGGGCGAGGTCGGCGCCGTGCTGTCCGGCTATCTCGGCGAGGCTGGCCAGGCCGACGCCGTTGCTTCGCTGGTCGGCGCGGTCAAGGCGAAGACACCGGAAGCCCTCTATATCTGCGACCCGGTGATGGGCGATTCGGGCGGCCTCTACGTACCTGAGCCGACCGCTATCGCCATGCGCGACCGGCTGATGCCGATCGCCGATATCGCCACGCCCAACCGCTATGAGCTGGAATGGATGGCCGGAGCGCCGCTGCCAGACCTGAAATCGGCAATGGCTGCGGCCCTGCAAGCCGGCCCACCGGCCATGCTGGTCACATCGGCGCCGGCGATGATGGCCGGCGGCACCGGCAATTTGCTGCTCACAGGCAGGGAGGCGCTGCTTGCCGAACACCGGCTCATCGAAAAGCCGCCGAATGGGCTCGGCGACCTGACGGCTGCCGTCTACCTGGCGCGGATCCTGTCCGGCCAGCCGGCCGCCAAGGCTCTGCAATCGACCACCGCGGCGGTCTACGAGATCCTGGCGCGCACCGCCAAGCGCGGCGGCGACGAGTTGCAGCTCGAGACCGATGCCCAGACCCTGTCGCACCCAATGGCGATGGTGCAGCTTCGCCATCTCCTGCATCCGGAACGGGACCGCCGGGCGTGACGCAGGCCGAAAACGCCGTGCCGCAGGACGATGCGCTCGAGGATGTTGCGCCCGACCATGTTGCGCCCGAGAACGTTGCGCCCGAGGACGTTGTGCCCGAGGACGTTGTGCCCGAGGACGTTGTGCTTGTCGGCGTCGACGGTTGCAAGGCTGGTTGGATAGCCGTCCGCCGCGATCCCGGTGCGGCACCGTCTACAGCCGTTTTCTCAAGCTTCGCGGCGTTGCTCGACCGACTGCCCGTCAAGGCGATCGTGGCGGTCGACATGCCGATCGGCCTGCCCGATTTCTCGCAAAGAGGCGGTCGCGGCCCGGAGGCGCTGGTGCGGCCGCTGCTCGGGGCCCGGCAGTCCAGTGTCTTTGCCATCCCCTCCCGCGCCGCGCTCTACGCCGAGATCGAAGCCTTCACCACGGTCGATGCCTGGTACGCCGCACATCGCAAGGCAAGCGAGGTGGCCAGGACGACATCCGATCCGCCGCGCGGCGTCTCGATCCAGGCCTTCGGCATCTTCGCCAAGATCCGCGAGATCGATTCGCTGCTGATCGCGCGGCCCGAACTGCGCAGCCGCGTCTTCGAATCGCATCCGGAAGTGGCGTTCTGCAAACTGAACGGCGACCGCGCTATGCGCCTGCCCAAGAAAATCAGGGGCAACATCAATCCGGCCGGCATGGCCGAACGCCAGGCGCTGCTTGCCCAGCATGGTTATAGCCAGGATTTTCTCGACCAGACGCCGCCGCGCGGCGCGGCTGCCGACGATTTCCTCGACGCCGCGGCAATGATGGTGGTTGCCGGACGCATCGTCAGAGGCGAGGCAATGCCGTTTCCGGATCCGCCGCTCGCCGATCGTTTAGGCATTCCGGTCGCCATTTGGGCCTGAGGACCAGGGCGTCAGGAGCGTGATCTGAGCGCCTCGTTGAGTGCCCACATATCCTTCTCCTCGGGCGCGGTCTCCAATCCGAGCACGGGAATTTGCTTACGCAAATGGTCGTGGTGGGTGCGCACGCCATATTCGAGATCGGAGAGGTAAAAACCTCCGAAGGCTTCGGACAGCATGGATTCGTTGGACCATATCGAAAGCTGCACGTCCTCGGCCAGCGTGTCGCGATCGATGCGGTGGGATAGGTAGCGCGCAGCCGCCTGTTGCCTGGTCTCGTCGCGATAGCGGTAGATGGCGCCGCGCAGCAGCGTCTCACCCGTCGACAGCGGGAATTCCTGATAGAACTGCACCGATTCCGGCATGATCGACAGCACGTTGTTCGGGAAGATGCCGTAGTAGATCCAGGCCTTGCGCAGGTGCTCCGGCAGGTGCTTCGCCTCGGGTGCGAGCTTGATATATTGCGCGACGCTCCAGCGCCGTCCGGCATGCGGATTGTAAGTGGCGAACGAGCGCGACACGCCGTTGACGAACGGCTCGTCGAAATAGGTTGCACCGTAAAGATCCTGCAGCGCCGGATGTGCCATGGCGACGTGGTAGCCTTCATTGTCGACGTCGCGCACCGACTTCCAGTTGACCGGCGTGTTTTGGGTCCAGATGCCCCGGGACGGCACCATCTCGACCACGCCGTAATGAGCAATCTCGGCTTCGATCGGCTTCAACAGCTCGGCCACGGATGGCTGCGGCCCACCCTTGCGGAAGCGGATGAAGATGAAGCCCATCCAGATTTCGAGCTCGAGCGGCATCAGGCCGAATTCGGTCTTGTTGAGGTCGGGGAAGGAACGCGGGCGGGCAGCACCGCGCAGTGTGCCGTCGAGATTGTAGACCCAGCCATGGAAAGGGCAGACCAGCGCGTTCTTGCAAGTGCCCTGGCTGTCGGCGACAACGCGACTGCCGCGGTGGCGGCACATATTGTTGAAGGCGCGTACAACGCCATCCTTGCCGCGCACGATCAGCGCCCGCTCGCCGACCACATCCATCGTCATATAGTCGCCGGCGTTCGGCACGTCGCAGACATGGCCGGCGATCTGCCAATGATTGCGGAAGACGTGCTCTTTCTCGAGTTCGAGCAAGGCGTCGGAATGATAGCTCCAGCCCGGCAGCCCCCGCCGATCCCAATCGTTGGGAATTGCCACGTCACGCAGATGGGGGTTCATAAAGGCTCTTTATTTATTGAATGCTCGTTCAATAAAAGCATATTTCCCGTTGAAATGCAATGGCTTGCGAAAATGGGGCGAATTTTTGACGGGAAATCGAGCGGGATTTGAGAGCCGAGTCCGAACGATCGAAGCCAGGAAAATCCCGGGAATTCCGGACGTTAATCCCCTTACACTTGTTGAACCCCGACGCTCCGTGAGCCTGGAAAGGCGACGTGGATCTGGTGCCGTGGGTAGCTGAAAACGAGAATGCCACCGGTGCTGCCAGCTACGCCTGATCGGTTTGCCCAGGAATGGCCGCGGGCTTGGTTTCATGCCGGTTACACAATCGTTAATCCATCATCGTTGGCCGGTTACAAGGTGCGATTAGGTTCGTTTCAACAGAGAAAAGAAGAAGACCGAAGGAAACGACGATGCGTACGAAAATCCAGGTCACCAATACCGACCTTCGCCAGCAGGGTCCCCAACGTAACGACCGGCGCCCGAAGCTGGCGCTGCGCCAGCGCGCCAGTGATCATCCAATGGCGATGTTCATGCTGCTGGCGTCCGCCGCATTTGCCGGCATGGCGTTGACGCCGACCGTCGGTCCGGCCTTCGCCTCACTGAACCCGCCGGCCAACCTCATCGATGGCGCGACGACCACCACCAAGACGGCGCGCCTGCCGATTTCGGAGATCGATTTCGCCTGCAAGGGGCAGGCCTGGGGCGCCGAGAGCCTGGACTGCCTGCGCGTCATCGCCGCCCAGTCGGGCAAGGCACGGCCGGTCCGCATGATCGCCAACGCCGCCCCGCTGGCCGATACGCCGAACGTTTTTTGATTTTTGCGAGCGCCCTCCAGCACTCCAGTCAGGCTCCCGCCGCAATGTCGGCCGGGAGCCTTTTTCTTCCGGGAGAGATGGCGGAGTCTAGCCGCCCAGAGCGGCCTGCTCGGCAATGGCCGAGAGCACGCCGCGCACATCCAGCGTGCTGAACGGTTTTTCGAGGATTGGCGGCCGTTGCGGCGCCGGCAGCGCCTCGATCTCGCCTTTCGCGCCGATCAGATCGCCGGTGACAAGCACGAAGCGCCGCGCCAGACCCGGCAATTCGCCGAGTAGCTCGCGATAGGCGGCTATGCCGCTGGTGCCGGGCATGCGCAAATCGGAAAACACGATGTCCGGCGGGACATGGCCACTCAGCGTCGCGGCGGCCGAGACCCAGGCCGGCACGATCCGCGACTTGATACCCATCAACTCCAGAATGTCGGACAGCGACGCGGCGACATCCGGCTCATCGTCTATGATCAGCGCGTGACGCAAGCCGCTCGACCGCGACGGAGCTTCGCCGGCGGCGGCCGCGCCGGCCGCGATCGCCGGCAGCTGCACGACAAAACGCACACCTCTCGGCGAAACCTCCTCGAACCAGATATTGCCATTGTGCCGCTCGATGATCGATTTCGAGATTGACAGACCGATGCCGGTACCGACACCGACCGGCTTGGTGGTGAAATAGGATTCGAATATGCGTGAACGTATCGCTTCCGGCACGCCTGGTCCGTTGTCCTCGACCGAGAATCCGGGATTGCCGCGGTCGCTGCGAAACGTCCGGACCTTGATCCGGCGGTCGCCGGCAACGCCGGCCAAGGCATGCTGGCTGTTGATGAGGAAGTTGGCGGCTACCTGCGTCACGTGGTCGGCATCTGCCATGGCCAGCAGCGGGCCGCTGGCGAAATCGGTGTCGATGATGATGCCGCTCGACCGTGCGCCATAGGCGGTCACTTCGAGTGCGGCGCGGATCACCTGGTTGAGGTCGGTTTCTGCCTGTGCAGCCGGGTGCAGGCGGACCATCGACAGGAAGCTCTTGACGATACGGCCGCAGCGCTCGGCAGCGGCGCGCACCTTTTCGGCGCGCACCTTGGTCTGCGGATCGGCGGCGAATTCGTGCAGCAGCGTCGACTGGGCGACAACCACGGCCAGCGGATTGTTGAGCTCGTGCGAAACGCCGGCGAGCAGCGACCCCATTGCCGCCATCTTCTCGTTCTGGTGCAGTTTTTCGCGCTGGCGGTTGATTTCCTCCTCAGCCCGCAACTTGTCGCGCAGGTCGCGGATCGAGCCGAAGATCAGCTGGCGATCGGCGACCCGCATCTCGGTTGCCGTCAGCTCGATCGGAAAAACCTCGCCGGCGGCATTCTGGGTGACCGTTTCGAGCCGTTGGCCGACCATGGGCGCGCCGCGGCCCGACATGTATTCGGCGCCCGACGCATAGCCCTTGCGATAATATTCCGGCACGACCGTGTCGAGCAGGTCCTTGCCGAGGATATCGCTGCGCCGATAGCCGAACATCTTCTCGGCGGCCGGATTGAATTCGATGATCGAGCCGGTCTCGTCGATGACGATGATAGCGTCGAGCGAGGCCTGCAGCATGGTGCGGCGAATGACGTCGCTGGCATGCGCGTCGGAGGGCGACCGTTCGATGGCATCGCCGATGGCGAGTGCCACCATGTGCAGCGCCGCCTCTTCCTGGTCGGTCCATTCGCGTTCGTGGATGCAGTCGTTGACCGCCAGCGTGCCCCACAAATTGCCGTGCGAAAAGACCGACACCGACAGGAACGACTTGATGTTCTGCTTTTCGAAATCGGTCCGCAGAAAGCCTTCGAGATCGCGTGTGTGCCCGGCGAAAATCTTGCCTTGACGCTCGTCCTCCGCCAGCCGTTCCAGCAATGGGTCCGAATCGACGACCGACTGCATGATGACGGTCGGTGACGCCAGCTCGCCGCCAAACCGGGGGGCGATCCAATAAGCGGCGACCGACTGGGCGAAGCCCTGGCCGGGCAGTTCGCGCAGGCGAAACAGGATGCCGCGGTGACAATCCATGGCTTCGCAAAGCGTTTGGAGGATACCCTCCATCTCGCGCTGCCAGTCACCGGCTTCGCGCAGCCGGCGAACCACATGCACGGCCACCATCGCCGCGCCCTGCCTGGCGCCCTGCACGTCCACGCGTGTTGTATCAGCCGTCATGATCAGCCGTCATTTCCTGGCCGCGGCTTCCTCAAGCCGCCGCCTTAGTTATTTTCACCGACTGGCAGCGAGAAGATATAGCCTTCGCCGCGCACCGTGCGCAGGAATTTCGGATTGGCCGGATCCGCCTCGATCTTCTTTCTCAGCCGCATGATGCGGATGTCGACGGCGCGGGACGATTCCGGATCCTCGACGAAACCGATCGCCTCGGAGATCGCCGCCCGCGTCAACAGCCGGTTGGCGCGCGTCAGGAACACCTCCAGCACGTCGAACTCGCTCTTGGCCATGTCAATGACCGCGCCGTTGGCGCCGGTGACGAGCCTGCCGTCGAGATCGGCGTGAAAGGGTCCGAAGCTCACGGACCGGCGGCCGCCGGATGTTTCAGCCTTGGCCTTTTGTGGCTCGGTCGGCTCCGGAACGCGACGCAGCACGCTGCGCACCCTGGCCAGCACTTCGCGCAATTCGTAAGGCTTTACGATGTAGTCGTCAGCGCCGAGCTCCAGTCCGACGATGCGGTCGAGCGCAGTGCCGGCGGCCGTCGCATAGATGATGCCGATCGGCATTTTCGACCGCATCCAGCGCCCGAGCGACAGGCCGTCCTCGCCCGGCATGGCGATGTCGAGAATGGCCAGATGGAAGGACTGCACTTCCAAGAGGTCGCGCGCCGCCGCCGCACTTTCGGCCGTGGCCACATCATAGCCGCTGGCGCCCAGATACTCGGCGACCGCGTCCCTCAGGTCGGGCTCGTCCTCGACAATGACAATTCGTGCACGCACGATGCTTTCGCTCCCGCTTTCAGTGGAAAGTAGATTGGGTATAAACATGATGTCCAGCACTCTTCTTGGGTTGCCGTATGCGGGGTAGAAAAACATGGCTGCACGATCCGTTATCGCGCTTGTTTCCGTCGCTGAAGTAATTGCCACCGATCTCGCCGATCATCTCGAGCGGCGCGGTCATGACGTCCGTGCGGCGCGACAGCCGTGGGAAGCCGAATCGCTGCTTTCGGAAAAGGGTATCGATGTCGTGGTTGTCGGCGACAGCGTCAGCCAGGCGGAGGGGCGAGACCTGCTCAGGCGACATGGCGGCGAAGGTGGCCCGGATTTCATCCTGATCTGCCGCCCGGCCGATCTGGTCGACAAGGTTCTGGCGCTCGAACTCGGCGCCGCCGACGTCGTCGAAACCCCGCTCAATGTCAGGGAGCTTGCGGCTCGCGTCGGCGGCCTTCTGGCTCGGCGCGGCAGGAGCGCCGGGGAACTGATCGTGCTGGAGAACGCGACCGTCGATCTCCGATCGGCCATTGTCATGCACCGCTCGGGAACCGAAGAACAGCTGTCCCCCGGGCAGGTGGCGCTGCTCAGGCTGTTCCTGGCCAGCCCGCGCAAGGTGCTGACGCGGGACGACATCATCGCCGCCGCGCCCGCCGAAAATGCCGAAGCGTTCGATCGGTCGATCGATTCGCGCATCGTGCGGCTGCGCCGCAAGCTCGATACCGAAACCATCACCACCATACGGGGTGCCGGTTACCGGTTCGATCCGCCGACGCAATTCGCCGATTGAAGGCAGGACAGCCACCCTTTGTCTTGAGCATCGGGTTTTCCCAAAACCGGTTTCCACTTTAGGGTCCGATGCTCTTCAGCGCACCACGAGAAGCGACGGGCCGGACGGCATGTCACCGGTCGTACTGACCTCGCCGGCATGGGCACGTTCCTTCAGCAGCACGGTGGCGAGGCCGGCAATGCCGAGCAGGCCCTGGACGTAAAGCAGGGCGGAAAGCACGGAAGCGGCGAATTTCGTTTTCATCCTGTTCGTTCCTCAAAATTGGAATTTACGGGCACTTCAGGGGAACCCCGAAGCGCCCGCGCCGCCAGCGGAGCCCCCCGTTGCGGCGCGGGCCTTCGGTCCTCTCGGCTGCAAGTTGCCGGAGGCGCCGCGCATCCTCAACGGCCCTAAGCCGCCCCCGCCAGAGGGGCTTGAGCCGGTCGACGCGCAGGCTGGAAAGTGTCCAGATCAATCCAGGCCGTAGCGAAAACAGTGTTGGCTTCCGATCGTTCGTTGCCCGCTGTTTTCGTTAGGTCAACTTTGCCTGTTCGCTGTATCCGGATCATGCCGCCGACGCTGCGCTTTGTTGCAGCTCGGTTTCGGAGTCAGGTGAATTCCCATCAAACGAAAGGCAATCGCGTATTGGCGCCGCGGTTTGGCCGATCCGCCTAGGCAAACACGCCACCCGTCATGACGACGTCATGCAACTGCAAGCTGCTTTGCACGGACCTTTTCTGTTAACCAGGGGAAACAGAATCGAAACACAAACGAGCATCTTGCGAAATCGGCTTGAAACATGACGCCCCGATAAGCCGGTCATCAATTGGGCCGGTCCCGACCGGCAGAATAGGGGAGACATCATGTACACTGCCATTTCCGCCAAGCTCATCAACATCGCCGCCGCCGTCATCACCGGTACTGCCTTGCTTGTCAGTGCCGGCAACGGCGCAGCCCACGCCGCCGCCAACAAGATCGTCGCGCGTGTGTCGCTATCTCAGCAGACCATGGAAATTCTGGTCGACGGCCGGCCGACATTCGCCTGGAAGGTTTCGACGGGCGACAGGACGCACGTCACACCGACCGGTTCGTTCAAGCCGACCCGCATGCATGAAATTTGGTATTCGAAGAAATACGACAACGCCCCGATGCCGCATTCGGTGTTCTTCAACGGCGGCTACGCCGTACATGCGACAAGCGCCATCAAGCGCCTCGGCCAGCCGGCCTCGCATGGCTGCGTGCGTCTGCATCCGGACAACGCCGCCGATTTCTACCAGCTCGTCGAGGTCTTCGGCCCGGCCAACACCAGCATCGTCATCGTCAAGTGAGCGATGCTGCTCTTGTGTCGCTCAAAAAGGTCGGAAATCCGGCCTTTTTATTGTACAATGTTAGTACAATCTAATCTGGGTTAGTACAATCTAATCCGGCATCACCGGCATCAGCTTCGGATCCGGCTTTTCAGCGTGATGCGGCAGGTCCTTGCTGGCGATAAAGGTGTAGAACATCGGCACCACAAACAGCGTGAACATGGTTCCGACCAGGATGCCGGTGAAGATCACCAAGCCCATCGAATAGCGTGCCGCGGCACCCGCGCCGCTGGAGATGATCAGCGGCACCACGCCGAGCGCCATCGCCGCCGTCGTCATCAGGATCGGCCGCAGCCGCACCCTGGCCGACGCGATGATCGCATCGCGCCGCCGCATGCCGTGCATTTCACGCTGCTGGTTGGCGAACTCGACCAGGAGGATGCCGTGCTTGGTGATGAGGCCGATCAGCGTGATGAGGCCAACCTGGGTGTAGATATTGAGCGTGCCGAGCCCGATATTAAGCGGCACGATCGCGCCGAAGATCGAGAGTGGCACCGCCATCATGATGATCAACGGATCGCGGAAGCTTTCGAACTGCGCCGCCAGCACCAGGTAGATGACGAGCACTGCCGCCGCGAAGGCGATGATGATCGTGTAGCCCTGTTCCTTCTCCTGCCGCGATTGACCGGTATAGTCGATGAAGAAAGTGTCCGGCAGGCTCTCCTTGGCGATATCCTCGATAGCTTTCAAACCGTCGCCGGTGGTGACGCCAGGCAGCGGCAAGGCGGAAATCGTTGCGGAATTCAACTGGTTGAATTGCTCGATCGCCGCCGGCGACGCGTTGGTCGAGATCTTCACCACCGCAGAGAGCGGCACCATCTCACCCGAGACGCTGCGCACGAAATACTCCCCAAGTTTTTCGGGATTGTCGCGGAATTGCTGCGGCACCTGCGGGATGATGTCGTAGCTGTTGGATTCGCGGTCGAATTGCGCCACCTCGGCGCCACCGACCAAGAGGGTCAGCGTCCGGCCGATTTCGGCGATCGGCAGGTTGAGTGCCGCGGCGCGGTCGCGGTCGATCGTCACTGTCACTTGCGGCGCATCGTAGGACATGGAATTCTGCACGGCGAGGAAGCGGCCGGAGGCCTGCGCCTTGTTCTTGATATTCTCGGCGGCCTCGTACACCTGGGAGGCCTCCCCGGTCGAGCGCACCACCATCGTGATTGGCAGGCCGCCGCCGGAGCCGGGCAGCGTCGGTGGTGCGAAGACGAAAGCCTCGACGCCTGCCACCTTGGCAAGGCGGGCAGTGATGTCTTCCTGAAGTTCCTTCGAGCTGCGCGCGCGCTCGGCCCAGTCCTTGAACGCAAAGCCGACGAAAGCGCTGTTGGTCGGGCCTTGGAACGCGACGGCGGAGAACCGTGCCCTGGTTTCGGGGATATCATTCACCAGCCCGAGAATCTGGTTCACATAGGTCTCGGTGTAGTCCGACGTCGCGTAACGCGGCGCGTTCACAATAGACAGCAAGAAGCCCTGGTCTTCTTCCGGCGCCAGTTCGCTCGCGGTCTTTGTGAACATGAAGCCGGTCGTGGCGACCAGTGCGATGACGATCATCAGCGTCACCGGGCGATATTTCAGCGAGCCGCTGACCAGCCGCTCGTAGACGTGTTCGACGCGCCCGAACGTGTTGTCGACAATGCGCTGGAAGCGGCTGTGCGACCCGGCCCTCAGGATGCGTGCCGACATCATCGGCGTGACGGTTAGGGCGACGACACCCGAAAGCACCACCGAGCCGGCAAGCGTCACCGCGAATTCGCGAAACAGTGCGCCTGTCAGGCCGCCGGTGAAGGCCAGCGGCGCGAACACCGCGGCCAGCGTTATCGTCATGGCGACGACGGCGGACGAGATCTCCCGCATGCCGTTGAAGGCCGCCTGCATCGGCGACAAGCCGTCTTCCTCCATGTGGCGGTGGATGTTTTCCACCACCACGATGGCATCGTCAACAACCAGTCCGATCGCCAGCACCATGGCCAGCAACGATAAAAGGTTGATCGAATAACCCAAAGAAAACAGCAGGAAACAGACGCCGATCAGCGACAGCGGAATGGTCACGATCGGCATCAGCACCGAGCGGAACGAGCCGAGGAAGAGCAGGATGACGACGATGACGATGGCGACCGCCTCGCCGATGGTCTTGAACACCTCCTCGATCGACGCGCTGATCTGCTCGGTCGAGTCGTAGACGATCTCGATCGTCATGCCGAGCGGCAGCGTCTCCTGGATCGTCGGCACAATCTTGTGGATCGCCGCCGCGGTGGTCAGTGGATTGGCGGCCGGCGTCGGAAAGATGGCGAGAAAGATGCCGGGCTTGCCGTTGAACGTGACCCTGGTGTCGGTGCTCGCCGCGGCGAGCTCGACGCGGGCCACATCGCGCAGCCTCACCACATTGCCGTCTTTCGAGCGGAGCGGAAGGGCAGCGAAAGCCTCCGGCGTCTGCAGGGTCGAGCGAACCGTGATCGAGGAAGCCACATATTCGTTTTCGGTATCGCCGGGCGCCGAGAGGAAATTCGATTCGTTGATGGCGGTCAGCACTTCCGCCGCCGTCACGCCGCGCGCCGCCAGTTTGATCGGGTCGATCCAGACACGCATCGAATATTCGGCGGCGCCGAAAATCTGCACGTCGGCGACACCTTCGACCGTCGAGATACGCGGCCGCACGACACGCTCGATATATTCGGTGAGCTGTTCCGGTGTCATGTTCGGATTCTGCATCGAGATGTACATCATCGCGAACTGCTGGCCGGTGCCCTTGACGATCACCGGGTCTTTGGTTTCGTCCGGCAGATCGCCGCGAACACTCTGAACCTTCGACAAGACTTCGTTCAGCGCGACGTCGGGGTCGGAGCCGAGCTTCATCTGCACCGTCACGGTGCTGGAGGACGGCCGGCTCGACGACGTGACATAATCGATGTTTTCGGTCGAAGCGACGGCACGCGCGATCGGCGCGGAAATGAACCCCTGGATCAGGTCGGCGCTGGCGCCGGGATAGGCCGTGGTGATGGTGATGGCCGTTTCTTCAACCTCTGGATACTGCCGAATCGAAAGGTTGAAGATGCCCTGAAAACCCAGAAGCAGGATCATGCAGGCAAGCACGGTCGAGAGAACCGGGCGGCGGATGAAGAGATCGGAAAAGCTCATTGCTGGGCTGCCTGCTGGTTCCCCGGCTTGCTCGGATCGATCGTGTTGTCGACGGCAACGGACATGCCGTTGGAGAGCCGGTTCTGGCCGGCCGTAACGACTTCGTCGCCGGGCTGGATGCCTTCCAGGATCTCGACCAGGCCGGCGTTGTGGCGGCCTGGCTTGACGAACACCTGGGCGAGCACGAGCTGCGGTTTCTGTTCTTCCGCTGCCGGCTTGGCTTCCGCTGCCGGTTTGGCTGGGGTAGCAGCCGGCTTTTCGTCGGGTTTTGCCACGGGTGCTTCGGCCGCCGGCTTGGCAGCATCTGCAGCCGGCTTCTCTTCCGGCTTTGCCTCGGGAGCCGCGCCGTTGGCTTCGGCGGATTTGGCCGGGCGCACCACGAAGACGAAGTCGCCGTACAGGCTGGAGGTCAGCGCCGTCTGCGGCAGCGCCAGCACGTCGTTCTCCTCGGGCAGTTCGACGCGCACCTGGACGAACTGGCCCGGCGTCAGCTTGCCTTCGGGATTGCCGACCTCCGCCCTTACCGTCACCAGCCGGCTGGTCGGGTCGATCTTCGGATCGATGCCGCGGATGCTGCCGGTGAACGGCATGTCGCCGCCGCCGACGCCCAACCGCACCCTCTGTCCGATCTTCAGCTGCGGAAGCTGCTGCTCCGGCACGGTGAAATCGACACGCATCGTATCCATGTCCTGCAAGGTCACTACGGCGGTGCCGGGTGTGAGATACTGGCCAAGGTCGATTTTCGGAATACCGACAGTACCCTTGAAGGGGGCGGTCAACTGCTTTTGGTCGAGCACCGCTTGCAGCTTGTTTACCTGCGCGGCGGAGACCGATGCTGCTGCCTGCGCCGTGTCGAGCGTAGCATCGGTGCCGACCCCGCGCTTCTGCAGCTCGAGAGCGCGCATCAGCGTCGTCTGGTCGGAGGTGGCTTGCGCCTTCGACGCGACGAGGTCGGCTCGCTCGACGGCATCGTCAAGCTGCAGCAGGACGGCGTTGGCGGCGACCTTCTGATTGGCATGGAACAGGATGTCCTTGACGATGCCAGCAGTTTCGACCGTCAGGTCGACGCCGCGTACGGCACTGACAGTGCCGATCGCCTCGATGCCGGGCGTCCAGGACATCGGTTTGACAATGACTGTCGACACGGTCGTGGCCGGCGGCTTCATGGTGGCGAAGAACTGTTTGATCGCATTGTCGCGAAACAGGTTGAAGCCGACGATGCCGCCGCACACCAGCACGAGCAGAATGAAGGCGATGATGAAGCGCTTGATCACGAACAGTCCCCTCGGCCATGGCCCAGCATAACGGTCGGACGACCGGAACACATACCTGTGACTGGTCCCAATTTCAAATGACGGCGATCTTACTGTACCGTCTGGACGGTCTTGTCAATTCCGCCTAAGCTAATGAATGGGGAACGATTGATGAAGGTCCGCAGAGCAAATTCGCGCGAAAAAATTCTCGCTGCCGCCGCCGCGGTGGCGCGCGAGACGGGTCCTGGCAGCCTGTCGCTGGACGCTGTTGCCAGCCGTGCCGGCGTGTCGAAGGGTGGTCTTCTCTACAATTTCCCGACCAAGGCGAAATTGATGCAGGCGCTGGTGGAGGATTATCTCAGCGCATTCCAACAGGCGCTGGAGGCCGCCCGCAAGAACAGCGGCAGCGGCGAGAGCCCGCTCGCCGCCTATATCAGGCTTTCGGCCGAGCATGCCGAGGAGTCGAAGCCATCGGCATCCTGGATATTTTCGGCAATCGCCGAGGATCCCGACTTCCTGACGCCGATAAAATCGTTCAGGCGGCAGGTGTTCGAACGGCTGAAGGCGGAGACGCCGAACCTCAAGGCGCTGCTGGTCTGCTATCTCGCCATCGAGGGACTTCGCAGCATGAATCTGTTCGGTTCGGATATTCTTTCCGCCGACGAGCGCCGGCTGCTGATATCGACCCTGCTGGAGATCGCGGAATAGTCTAGGAATACGCCGGCCGGGTTCAGTTGCCTCGACTGTCGGGATGTGGCTGGAGCGAGGTGCCGTCCACTTGGGGCAGAGTGAGCTCCACGCTTTGGACCTACGCTCCACGCTTTCCGAAAATCGGTTCCGATTTTCGGGCCGATGCGCTAGAGCCTTTCGGGATTGACCCGAGCTGCCTTCAACCCGGAAAGGCTCCCACCGCTGCCCATGCCCCATCTTCCCGAGCATCTTCTCACCGGCTACCGCAGTTTCATGAGCGGCCGCTATCTCACCGAAAGCGGCCGTTATCGCTCGCTGGCGCGGGAGGGCCAGGCACCCGAAACGATGATCGTCGCCTGCTGCGATTCGCGGGCCGCGCCCGAAGCGATCTTCGACGCCGGGCCCGGCGAGCTGTTCGTGCTGCGCAATGTCGGCAATCTGGTGCCGCCCTATGCGCCCGACGATCAGTTCCACTCGACATCGGCAGCGCTCGAATTTGCCGTGCAGAGCCTCAAGGTCAAGAACATCGTGGTGATGGGCCACGGCCGCTGCGGCGGCATCCGCGCGGCACTCGACACCGCGGCCGCACCCTTGTCGCCGGGCGATTTCATCGGCAAGTGGATGAGCCTGATCGCGCCTGCGGCCGAGACCGTATCGTCCAGCACCTTCATGACCGCGACCGAGCGCCAGACGGCGCTGGAGCGCATCTCGATCCGCTATTCCATAGCCAATCTGCGCACCTTCCCTTGTGTTTCGATCCTCGAAGGCAAGGGGCGGCTGTCGCTGCACGGTGCCTGGTTCGATATTTCGACCGGCGAGCTTTGGGTGATGAACAAGGACACAGGCGATTTCGAGCGGCCGGAGACGGAGTAGGAGACGAGGGGCATGATGCGAGCTCGGTTCGCGTTCGCGGCGGCGGCACTACTGTGCTCAGCAAATGTTGCCAGCGCCGACGATAGCGCGATCATAGACCGCTGGTATTCGGCACTGCTGGTCGCCGACCGCACCGAATTGTCGGACCTGCTCGCCGACAACGTCCGCATCAAGCTCGACGACCTCGGCGTCGTGCAAAGCAAGCAGGAATTCATCGCCTCGATCGCCGAGTGGCAGGGCGCCGTCGCCGGGGCCGAAATCCGCCACCGGATCGAGAAGACGGAGGGCGGCGTCACCACTGTGATCGCCTGCTATGATTTTCCCAGCAACGACATGCTGATGCAGGAGACTTTCGCGGTCGCCAACGACCAGATCAGCGCCAGTTCGCAAGCCGCGATCGCCGAAAATTGCGACGGTTACTGACGGAACCATGAACGGGACCCGCTGTTGCGCGCAACCGGCCGGCGCCTTACATCGGTGACGATTCATTTTCTCCCGCCACTCAGCGAAAGTTTGCCCATGCCGTCCACCGTCGACCTCGCTGCCCATCCGCTGACCGCATGGCAAGGGCCGCTCGGCCTGCCCGATTTCACGCGCATCGGCGATGGCGATTTTTCTCCGGTCTTCGACGCGGCCCTGAAGGCGCATGAGGCCGAGATCGAGGCGATTGCCGGCAACGCCGGGACGCCGACCATCGAAAACACGCTTGCCGCGCTCGAGCTTGCCGGCGAGGCGCTCGACCATGTCTCGTCGATCTTCTGGTGCCGAGCCGGCGCCCACACCAATGAGACGATCCAGGCACTGGAGCGCGACATCTCGCCAAAGATGTCGCGGCATTTCTCGGCAATCTCGATGAACGAACGCCTGTTCGCCCGCATCGACCATCTCTATCAGCGCCGCGATGCTTTGAAGCTCGATGCCGAAACGATGCGGGTCTTGGAAAAGACCTGGAAAAACTTCGTTCGCTCCGGCGCCAGGCTCGACGCCGAAGGCAAGAAGCGGCTGGCCTCGATCAACGAGGAATTGTCGTCGCTCGGCACCAATTTCGGCCAGAACGTGCTTGCCGACGAGCGCGACTGGGCGTTGTTCCTCGACGAGGCCGACCTTGCCGGCCTGCCGGAATTCCTGAAAAGCTCGATGGCGGAAGCCGCCGAGATGCGCGGCCAGAAGGGCCGCTACGCCGTCACTCTGTCGCGTTCGATCTACGAGCCGTTCTCGACCTTCTCAGAACGCCGCGATCTGCGCGAGACAGCGTTCCGCGCCTTCATCATGCGTGGTCAGAATGGCGGCGCTACCGACAACACGGAAGTGGTGCGCGACATGCTGCGCCTGCGCGCCGAGAAGGCGAAGCTGCTCGGCTATGCTTCCTACGCCGCATTGAAGCTCGACGATACCATGGCCAAGACGCCGGAGGCGGTGCACGCGCTGCTCGATCCGGTCTGGGAAAAGGCGGTGGAAAAGGCCGCAAGCGACCAAGCCGAATTGCAGCGGCTGGCGGCCGAGGCCGGCAGCAACGAAAAATTCGCTGCCTGGGACTGGCGCTTCTATCAGGAGAAGCTGCGCGCAGAGAAATTCGCCTTCGACGAGGCCGAGCTGAAGCCGTACCTGCAGCTAGACCGCATCATCGACGCCTGTTTCGATGTGGCAACACGATTGTTCGGCATTTCTTTCGAAGAAAAGAAGGGCATTGCCACCTGGCATCCCGACGCACGTGTTTTCGTGGTGAAGAATGTCGACGGCAGCGAGCGCGGCCTGTTCCTCGCCGACTATTTCGCGCGACTCTCGAAGCGCTCCGGCGCCTGGATGAGCGCGCTGAAATCCGGTTACAGGCTTGGCGATGGCTCCAAGCCGGTCATCTACAACATCATGAATTTTGCCAAGCCGCCGGCCGGCGAGGCCGCCTTGCTGTCGGTCGACGAAGCCAAGACGCTGTTCCACGAATTCGGTCATGCTCTGCACGGCATGCTGACCGACGTCACTTGGCCGTCGGTCGCTGGCACCTCGGTCAGCCGCGATTTCGTCGAACTGCCTTCGCAGCTTTACGAACACTGGCTGACGGTACCGGCGGTGCTGGAAAAACATGCGCTGCATGTCAAGACCGGCAAGCCGATGCCAAAGGCGCTGGTCGACAAGATGCTGGCGGCGCGCACCTTCGGCGCGGGCTTCGCCACGGTCGAGTTCACTGCCTCGGCGTTGGTCGACATGGCTTACCACGCCCGGCCGGATGCACCGGACCAGCCGCTTCGTTTCGAAGCCGAAACGCTGGAAGGGCTTAACATGCCCGATACCATCGCCATGCGTCACCGCACCCCGCATTTCGGCCACATCTTTGCCGGCGACGGCTATTCGGCCGGCTATTATTCCTACATGTGGTCGGAAGTGCTCGATGCCGACGCCTTCGCCGCCTTCGAGGAGACGGGCGATCCGTTCAATCCGGCGCTGGCCGAGCGGCTGCGCAAGAACATCTACGCCGCCGGCGGCTCGAAGGATCCCGAAGAACTCTACACCGCCTTCCGCGGCAAGATGCCTTCACCGGAAGCAATGATGGCCAAGCGCGGACTGGTGTGATGCGTGCCCGCTCTTGTCACGGTTCTCTTCTATCCTGATTGATGTCGGCCGTCATGGCGTCGGGTTGCGCGCCGCCTGATCCGGTTCTGTCGGTCCCGGCTCGGCCTCGCTGGCTGCGGCAGTGTCGTTGAGGTGACTGCCCGCTATGCTGATCGGCCGCTGGCGAATCCGGACCGCCTTGTGACGACCGCTACGGAAATAAATCTCTCAGTCGCGAACGTCAGCCCCGCCAACGGAAGGCGGGGCTGGTAAGTTGATTGTCCCGGCAAGCTTTTTTGCCGGGGCGATTGGCCTAGACTAGGCAGGCACAAAGCCGAAATAGGCTTTGTAGGACGCCCCTTCGCCGGAAATCAGGGGCGTTTCCACTTTGAACCCAATCCCGCTGAAGGTGGTATTGTTCGTACGTGCCGCGAGCAACACCATCTGCTTTGCGGAGATGGTCACTGTCGCGCTCCCGATCCTGTCATCGCCCCAATCGAAGAGATCGCTGATGGCGCCGCCGATCGATGGCATCAAGGATCCCAGGGCCGGGCCGGCTATTGCGGCAATGATAGGTCCTGCCACCGGAATGAGGCCCAAAGCCAGCGTACCCGCCGTATGGACGCCCATCACGACCTTCTGCACTTCGTCCTTGTACTTGTTTGGATCGCCGAAATCGTTTTCCATCAGCACCGTACCGATATTGATGCCGTAGGGCTTGCCTCGATAGACCTCCATCAGGTCGGGTCTCGTATCTCCCGCATCGACGTCGCCATAGACCTGGCTGCGCTTGGTGTCGGCGATCTGCGGCGTTGTCACGCTGACGATGACATAGGGCTCGTCCGCACTCGACCCCTGATCCCAGTCGGTCTCGCCGAAGCAATGGAGGCCGGTATAGTGGACGACGACATCTCGAAGGTCGATCGCGCCGGTGTCGGGCCACCAGTATATGCCGCCGTTTTCAAACAGATTGGCACGGCCACCGTCGGCAAATTCGGTCTCGTCGGTGGTTGGGTACCCCAGATATGACTGTTCCCAGCCCAGGCTTTCCCACTTCTTGCGGATGTCACCGTACACCACGTTGGCTCCGGTGTTCGGTGTCCAGTAGATCGAGCCGGCATTGGCAAAATGGTTGTAGCGCCCGACGCCGTCGGGAGTTCCGGTTTCGTCGGTGACCGGATAGCCGAGAACCGAGCGCTCCCAGCCCATTGCTGCCCATTTGCTGCGAATTGCCCCCCAAATCGCTTGAGCACCGGTATTCGGTGTCCAGTAGATCGAAGCGATATTGTTGTTGAAGTGATTGTATCGCCCGACGCCGTCGGGAGTTCCGGTTTCGTCGGTGCAGGGAATGCCCCACGCGAGACCGCCAAGCGCAATCCATTTCCTGTAGATGTCGCCGTGGATCTCAAAGGCGTCGTGCATGGCATCGTTGTAACAAATGCATGAGCCGTTCTTGAGATACCAGGCTTTTCCAGTCTCCTTCCTGTCGATCTCGGCGAAGCCGGCGCCTCCAAGGGAGTTGTACTTTTGCTGTATGACAGCTTCGGGCGAGAGGAGCGACCAAGGCCCGATCCTGAGCTGGTCGGAAAGTCTTGTGGCTCCAGCGCGGATGGTGCCGGCACGCACTCTCGAAGTTGCTCTGGCAGTATACGGCATGACCTTTTCCTTCCTGTGAGTGTTGGTATCGGGGGCTTCAGGCCTCCGGCGATCGGTTTTGATCGACGGGCCGAGGTTCCCAGACCGCGACTTACGGACGGCTTACAGAGTTCTGAGCTGCGCCAGAGCAATTCCAGGAAAAGTGTGGAACGGTTTTCCGTCCGGAACTGCGAAAAAATAAAGAGATAGAGCGGTTCGGCGTTTCCGTGAAACGATGAACCGGTCTAGAGAAACGGGCGCACGAGCGAACGCAGCAAAGGCGAGGGCTCGTCATCGCCGGTCGAAGCGAGCGCGCGTTCATAGCGCCGGTAATCCTCGATGGCGCCGGCGTGGTCGTTTCTGGAGAGGCTCTCCTGGATGAGCGTGCCATGGAGTTTGGCCGATTCCGGGTAGAAATCGAGCGCACGCCGGCACGCTTGGCGTGCCCGATCTGCGTTGCCTCGGCTCTGCCAGTGTTTGGCGATCCGCACGGCAAGCTCCACCAACCCGTCCCGCACCCGGTCGGCCGCGGCGTTCGACCAGGCGGGCGTCGGGCCATTCGAGAAAAGCGGGCCGACAAAGCCTTCCAGCAGCATCTCCTGCTCCTCGATTGCGCTGTCTCTTTGGCCCGACAGAACGGGTTTCAGCCGGTCTTCCCAATCCTGCAGATCGATCCAGACCTTGTCGGCAGCGAGCCGCAAACGGCCTTCTCTCAGCGTTACGAGTTCGCCTTGCCCGAGCAATTTGCGCAGACGATGCAGCGCCTGCTCCAAGGCCGCTTTGGCCTGGTCGCCGTCGAGGTCGGGCCAGAGCCAATCCTGCAGGGTTTCCACCGAACAGACCTGATCCCTCGACAGGCAGATAATGCGCAATATGTCGAGAGCGCGGGTAGGTTTGGCACCGGGCGCGACCTCGGCGCCATCGATCTCGAGGCGGAAGCCTCCCATCAAGTGTATCCTGAGCGGCCAAGGCCACTGGGCGGGGCGACCAGCGGGCGGGACCAGATATCGCGCCCGAACGACGCGGCGGCAGAGATCGACATCGATCTTTCGCTCCAGCGCATCGGCGATCAGCTCGGCTAGCAAGTCCGGCAGGTTGAGCAAGATCGCCGAGGGATTGACCTCGCGCAATGCCGCCATGAATTCAGCCAGACGAGTGCCATAGGACGCGCCGCCGTTCCACTTCTGCTCCAGGGCCCGTGCGGCTAGAATGCTGAGTTCGACACGCTGGCGAGGGCCGCCGCTCAGCCTTTCGGCGATCCCCTGAAGTAGCGCAATCGCCTCCGCCGGACGCCGGTCGGCCAGCAGGACCTGGTATTTGGTGACGTAATGCGGCCAGCGCTCGATCATCGGCTCGTTCGCCCGCTCGATCGCATCCATGAAGACATCGCAGTCGAGATAGGCCTTGGCGAAGTCGCCGTTGCGCGTGTGCATCGCCGCATGGCAGTCGGCGACGACCGCGACCTGGGTGGTGAACCTGCTGTCCGCGATCTCGCCCAGTCGGGAGACCAGCGCATTGAACTCCGAGAACCTGTTGTGAAGCTTCATCAGCAATTGGAGCTGGTAGAGGGCGCTGAACTCGACGCCCCGTAAGGCGTGCTGCTCGCCTATCGCCGTTGCGCGTCGCAACGCATCCTCGGCCGAGGCATAGACAAAACCGCGCCGCGAATAGGGGAAGTAACGGCCGCTGGCCGAGCCAAAGGACACCAGCCACATGCCGAGCACAAGCGGTGGGATATCCGGATGTTCGAGATCGGCGGCAACGCTGTCCACGGCATTGGCAAAAATGTCGCGCTGCCCCGACGAGGTCGCGTAGTCGATGAGCGCTTCGCTTGCCAGCAGGCGCAACTCGACCGAATCCTCGATCGGCAGATGTGTCAGGCGCTGCTGGATATCATTCACGAGGCGCTTCGCGTCATGGGCGTCGAATTCGCCAGGTTCGGCGAAATCGACGGCCCGCAGGATGCCGAGCCTGACCATCATGAGTTCCTCCGGATCCAATTCCGGCAACCCCTTGGCAAGAACCTGTGAGGCTCGGCGCGTCCAATCCGCCAGCCCCTCATGCGTACGCCAGCTGGCGGTCTTGACTACGACCGCCCGCGCGACCGTCAGGCATTGGCCGCGCATGTCGGTGTTCTCGAATGCTTGCCATGCCTTGGAGAAGTGCGGCTCGGCCTTCGCATCGTCCGACGCGAAGGCGACGCCCAGCCAATAATGGACCCACCCGTCCATCTCGTCGGGGGGCAGCCTGTTGCACCATTCGACGAAGCTGGCCCTGCGCCCTTGCGAGAGAACGCCGTTAGCGCACTCCAGAATGAGCTGGCGTGCCAGCGGCCAGGCGCCCGCCTGCAACGCCAGCACGATTGCCGCGTCGGTTTTGCCGGCCTCGTGCAGGACCTTTGCTGCCTGCTCGCGCAGCCTGGAACGGTCCGCTTCCGTCACGCGCCGGTCCAGTAGGCCGGCAAGGTATTCGCGCAACAAGTCATGCAGCTGGAAGGCGGCGCCGCCCGGACCGTCGCGCGTGATCAGCAGCTGGCGATGCTGCAGCCGCACCAGCAGGCGGGCAGCCTGCGGCGAACCCAGGAACGCATCGGCAAGGTCCGTGCTGATCTCCGGCAGAAGGTTGAGCCTGATCAGCAGATCCTGGTCCTCCGGCGCGATGTCGCGCAGGAAATAACGTCCGACAATCTCCCGAAGGCCGGCGCCTCCGGCAAGGCCGGTCTGCGAAAGCGGGTAGTACATTCCAGCATTGGCCAGCAGGAGAAGGCCCACCGCCCAGCCGCGCGCCTCCGAAATGTCGCCGACCTCGGACGGCGATTGCGAGCGGGCGGTGACGAGGTTGCGAGCCTCCGCAGGCGAAAACTCCAGCAGCGTTTGGTTGAGGACCGGCAACTGTCCCGACAGCACGAGGTCGGCGACATCGCCCTCGGGCAGCATCCGCGATGTGCAGATGCAGCGGACGGTATTGGGGCGTTCGCGCAACAGGATCGCCAGCGTCCGGCGAAAGCCTGGTGCATCGGCACGATGCAGATCGTCGAGGACTAGGATCGTGCCCGGATCAAGCCGCGAGAAATAGGTGCGGAAGAACAGCCGCGCGAAATCGTCGGAATTGTCGGCATATTCCGGACCAAAGACCGGCATGCCGGCATGCCTGCCGTCGAGCGACAGCGTCAGATAATGGAAAAGCCGCGCAACGTCCTGGTCCTCGGTGTCGACCCGATACCAGTTGTATGCCGATTCGCTTTGCTCCGGCCCGCCTTGTTCCAGCCCGCCGTGTTCCAGAAAGTCGATCACCGCGGTGGTCTTGCCGTATCCACCAGGCGCAGCCAGCCAGCATGCACCGCTGTCGAGGGCCTGCGAAAGCAGCGCCACTACGCGCGGACGGCTGACAATTCCCACTGGCCGGGGTGCCGAGAGCTTTGCTATCTCGCGCGGCGCGTCCCGGAAGGATTTATCCATTGTGAGGACTCTCGCAGCGCAGTCGCCTCGCGAAAACAGGTAATCGGTTCGCCCGCAACAACAAATCGCCGGCCGGCGTTGTGCTCGCCTGACGTGCCGTGCTCGCCGGCAAGGTCGCGGTTATCCCTTGTGCGACATGATATGCGAAACCCCGACACTCACGTCAGCGGTGTGTCTTGCCATCACTGCGTTCATTCGCATTGCAATCGTCGCATAGCCGTTTCGTTCGTGGTCGGTAACTTCCGAGGGCTTGAAGAGCCACGGAAGGGGTGCAACCTGCGCGTCTTCGAAATTGGCCGGCAGATTCGATGGCACCGCCTTTTTTCCTAGAGGCAGCTCTAGCCCAAGGTCACTAAATTCCTTCTCGAGGCTGGCGTGCAGATGAGAAAGGACGACATAGATCGCCAGCTTTGATCTAGTCCTTTCTGTGTTGTTTAGATTGTACTCTTGAAGAACCTCATCGAACGATGGCGATACGTCACTTTCGGCAGCGGTAGCTCGTGTTGCAACAGCACCGGCCAGGGCAGTCGCTGCCACTCCTGTAAGACCTACAAAATCACGTCTTGTCGTGCCGGTCATGGTGAATTCCCCTCGGTTTTGAAGACGGGCCAAGTCTGGCAAGGAGGAGGCGCAGTGGCAATAGGCCGCATACGCTATTGGTGTAGAGGGCCTTTACGTCGCCGATGTGAATCCACCCGGCGACGACAGTGCCAAGCCGGCAGAGGCTCGCGATGCATTCGGTTGCTTGATCTGAGGACCCATGGAATCCAAGAAAGGTTCCTCAGCATTCACGGGGGGTTCGAAAAATCCGCTGGTGGAGCTGAGGAGGATCGAACTCCTGACCTCGTCATTGCGAACGACGCGCTCTCCCAGCTGAGCTACAGCCCCGTCCAGCGGATTGGGCTTTTATCGGCCGCTGCGGTTTCCTGTCAAGGCTGCCCTTGCTGCCGAAATGCCGTTCGGCCGTTCGTGCGCCTCGCCCACGCGTCGGAACGCGGCTCTTGCCGCTTTCAGCTACAGTGGCTACATGTCGGCAACAATCGGAGACCGGCATGATCGCCCTCATTCAGACCATTGTCATGGCGCTTGACCTTTACTGGTGGATCATCATCGCCTCGGCGATATTTTCCTGGCTCTACGCCTTCAACGTCGTCAACTCCCGCAACCAGTTCGTCGATACCATCAGCAACATGCTCTATCGGCTGACCGAACCGGCGCTGCGGCCGATCCGCCGCTTCATGCCCGATCTCGGCGGCATCGACATCTCGCCGATCATCCTGCTGCTGATCCTGTTCTTCATCCGGCAGTTCCTGCTCACCACCGTGCTTTCGCTGGTCGTCTGAGTGCAGGCGTCCCATGCGCGCGCCGTTCCGGACGCGCGCCGACGGTATCGACCTGTTCGTCCGGCTGACGCCGAAATCAGCGATGGACAGGCTCGAGGGGGCCGAAACGACCGCGGATGGGCGAAGCCATCTGAAGGCTCGCGTTCGCGCCGTGCCGGAAAACGGGGCCGCCAATCGAGCGCTGGAAAGGCTGGTCGCCAAGGCGCTTGGCGTGGCCGCTTCGGCCGTCTCGATCGTCGCCGGCGGCACCGCTCGGCTGAAGACGGTCCGTGTGCTTGGCGATCCCGCGGCGCTGGCGAAACGCATCGATACGCTGGGCACGCCTGCGCCATGATCTCGGCTCGCTCACCAACCCCGTAGAAAAAAGGCCGGGCTGCAAAGCCCGGCCAGATGTGAAGGTCGAAAACCTTCAGAGGGGAACGCGCCGGACGAATGGGAGGAAACATCCGGCGCAGCGTGCATATGGGTCGGCATCGCTGACGTTTCAATGACGGGAACGACAATAACAGCTTCGTGAAACCGGGCGGTGGATGTCGATGAACGCCTGGGATTGGGGACCTGTTTGACCGTTGTCTGGGCAATTATTCCTAAGCGATGTCGTCGCGAATGCAGGCCTTCAGATGGCCGTCGGCTGTCGCCCTCAGTGGCGGCACGGCCGCGGCGCAAGCCTCCAACGCGAACGGGCAACGGGTTCGGAAAACACAGCCCGACGGCGGGTTCGCCGGACTGGGAATATCGCCTTTGAGCACCTGCCGGCCTTGCCTCGCCAGCGGATCGAGCGATGGAATGGCTGACAGCAGCGCACGCGTGTAGGGATGCTGCGGTCGGGCATAAAGCTCGGCCGCCGGCGCAACCTCCATGATGCGCCCGAGATAGAGCACGATGACCGTGTCGCAGATGTACTCGACGACGGCCAGATCGTGCGAAATGAACAGCATGGTCAGGCCGAGCCGGAGCTGCAGGTCGCGCAACAAATTGATGATTTGCGCCTGGATCGAGACGTCGAGTGCCGAGACCGGCTCGTCGGCGACGATGAATTCCGGCTCGAGCGTCAGCGCCCGGGCGATGCCGATGCGCTGGCGCTGGCCGCCCGAGAATTCATGGGCGTAGCGGTCATAGGCGTCGAACGGCAACTCAACCGCGGCAAGTGCCTTCGCGGCCTTCGCCCGCCGCTCGGACCTCTTGCCAATGGCTTGAATGTCAAGGCCTTCGGTGAGGATCTGCCCTATCGTCATGCGCGGCGACAGGCTGGCGAAGGGATCCTGGAAAATATACTGCATCTTGCGACGCTGGCGGCGCAGCTGGGCGGCACCCAGCCTGGTGATATCGGTGCCGTCATAGGTGATTTGGCCGGATGTCGGCTCGATCAGACGCAGCACCGAGCGGCCGATCGTGGTCTTGCCGGAGCCGGACTCGCCGACCAGGCCAACCACCTCGCCACGCCTGACATCGAAGGAAATGTCCTCCAGCGCCCTGACCAGCGGGCCACGCGAGAACGCTGTCGGCGCAAAATGCTTGGTCAGGTTTTTGACCGAAAGGAAGGGAACGTCGGCCATCAGAGCTCCTCCCAACGCAGGCAGCGGCTTTGCCGGGTCGGCGTCGCCGCAAACAAGGGCGGGACCGCGGCACGGCAGGCAGCGATAGCCATCGGGCAGCGCGGCGCGAAGGAACAGCCTTTGGGCAGCAACGTGAGCGACGGAACATTCCCGGCAATGGTCGGCAGCGGCGTGCCCGCCAGCTTCAGTGCCGTGGCCTGGCCGAGCCGCGGCACCGAACGCATCAACCCGGCGGTATAGGGATGACGCGGACGGGTGAACACTTCGCTCACCGGACCTGTTTCGACGATACGCCCGGCATACATCACCGCTACCCGGTCGGCGATTTCGGCGACGACGCTGAGATTGTGGGTGACGAACAGGATGCCCATGCCGCGCTGCGCCTGCAGCTCGGCCAAAAGATCGAGGATCTGGGCCTGGATGGTGACGTCCAGCGCGGTGGTCGGCTCGTCGGCGATCAGCAAGCCCGGATCGCAGGACAGGGCCATGGCGATGGTAGCGCGCTGGCGCATCCCGCCCGAAAGTTCGTGCGGATACTGCCGCGCCCGCCGCTTCGGATCGGGAATGCCGACCTGTTCCAGCAGCCGCACCGCGTCTGCTTCTGCCTCGCGGTGCGATTTGCCGAGATGAATGCGGATCGGTTCGGCGATCTGCTCGCCGATCGTGTAGACCGGGTTGAGGCTGGTCATCGGCTCCTGGAACACCATGCCGATCTCGTTGCCGCGTATCTTGCGCAGCGACTCGGCATCGAGGCTGGTCAGTTCGGTGAGCGTGCCGTTCTTGCGCCGCAGCGCGATCGACCCCTCGGCGATATGTCCGACCCCTTTCGGCAGCAATCCCATGATCGACAGGCTGGTGACGGACTTGCCCGATCCGGATTCGCCAACGAGCGCCACGGTCTCGCCGGAGCCGATCGTCAGGTTGACATCCCTTACCGCCGCGATGTCGCGCCCCGCAATGCGGAACACCGCGCGCAGGCCGGAAATCGACAGGATCGGCGTGGCGCTCAGCGGAGCAGCCCCACATCGCGAAGGATCATGTCGATCTTTGCGGTTTCCTCGTCGTTCAGGCTGCGCTGCGGCCGCGCCATGGTGTTCGAGGCGATGATGCCGAGGCTCTTCATCGCCGCCTTGAAGGCGCCGACGCCGGCCGAGCCGGCGCTGGTCCTGCCGAGCGAGATCCAGACGATCTCGAACAGTTTCAACAACCGCTCCTGCTCCAGGCGGGCTTCGGCAAGCTGGCCCGCCTGCGTCAGCTTCCACAGCCTGACATAACCATGCGGGTCGACATTGGCGAGGCCCGGCACGACGCCATGCGCACCCATCGCCAGCACGCTGTCGACCAGGATCTCGGAACCGGTCATGCCGAAAAAACTGGGATCGTCGGCCATGTCCTTGAGCACGTAACGCAGATTGCCGTCATCGCCGCTGGAATCCTTGATACCCGCAATGGCTCCTTCCCTGGCGAGACCGACCGTGGTCTTGCGCTCCAGCTTGACGTGCACGCAGACCGGGATGTCGTAGGCGATGACCGGAATGTCGATCGCATCTTTGATGTAGCGGAAGTGATCGCCGATCTCGGGCTGGCTGGTGCGGGTATAAAACGGCGCGGTGACGACGATGGCGTCGGCACCGGCCGATCTGGCGATGCGGGCGTGGTTGATGACGCGGTCGGTCGTCGGGTCGATAACACCGGCGAAGATCGGAAGCCGGCCGTTATTGACCTTGACCGCGTGCTCGAGGACGGCCCTGCGGCCCGCCTCGTCGTGGAAGACCACCTCGCTGGTCGAGCCCAGCACGAACAGCCCGTGGACGCCGCCGTCGAGCAGGTTCTCGATGGTGCGCGTGAACGACGGAAAATCGACGCTGAAATCGGCATTGAGCGGGGTGACGACAGGTGGCACGACGCCGGTAAACAGAGGCATTTTGATGAACCTTCGAGGTCAGTTGAGATCGGAGCGGGGATCGAATGCGTCGCGCAGGCCGTCGCCGATGAAGTTGATGGCGAGCACGGTGAGCACCAGTGCGGCGCCTGGGAACATCCATTGCCACGGATAATTTTCAAGCACGACGGTGGAGCGGGCGAGATTGAGCATGTTGCCCCAGCTGGCTTCGGGCGGCGCGATGCCGAGGCCGAGGAAGGACAGGCCGGCCTCGAGCAGGATGGCGTTGGCGATCTGCAAGGTGGCATAGACGACCAGGATATCGATGCAATTGGGCAGGCCGTGCCGGAACAGCAGATGCGGCAGCCCCGCGCCCATGCCGCGGGCGGCAACGACGAAATCGCGCTCGCGCAGTTCGAGCAGCCGGGCGCGCACCATGCGCGACAGCACCGGCCAGGAGAGCAGCGAGATCACCAGTATGGTCGGCGCGATGCCGGTGCCGGCAATCGAAGCCAGCACCAGCAGGAAGATCACCGGCGGCAGCGTCATCGCCAGATCGACCAAGCGCATCACCGTGCCGTCGACGAGGCGCCCGCCAAAGCTGGCGCCGGCGCCGACCAGGAAGCCTATGACGGTCGATATGGCGACCGAGCAGACGGCGACCAGCAATGAGATTCGCCCACCTTGCAGCAACCGGGCCATGACGTCGCGCCCGACGCCGTCGCTACCCAGCCAATGAATGGCCGACGGCGCCTTGTTCATCGCCCTGAGGTCGATGGCGTTCGGGCCGAACGGCCACCACAAAGAATAGGTCGAAACCGCCAGCAGGATCGGGATGACGATCAAAAGCCCGGCACGCGCCGCGCGGTTTTCGAAAAAGCGGTCGAACGCGCGGCGAAGCGGCCCCTTGGTCTGCGGTAAGGCTGTCGGGTCGACCATTGGGTCCGGCGCAGTGATTGCCATCACGCCACCTGAATGCGCGGGTCGACGACGGCATAGACGACGTCGGTCAACAGGTTGACCAGGATGACGCAAACGCCGATCACCAGCGTGGCGCCCATGATCACCGGGTAATCGCGGGTGCCAACGGCATTGACCAGAAGCAGTCCCATGCCCGGCCAATTGAACACGCTTTCCAGGAAGATGGCGCCGCCAATGGCGATGCCGACGGTCGAGCCGATCAGCGTGATGACCGGCAAGAGCGCGTTGCGGGTTGCATGCTTGATGATAACCCAGAACTCGCGCACGCCCTTGGCACGCGCCGTCCGCACGTAATCCTGGTTGAGCACTTCCAGCAGCGAAGCGCGCATGTAGCGCATGATCAGCGCGGCATGGCCGATGGACAGCAGGCAAGCGGGCAGGATGAGGTGCGCAAGCACGTCGGTCATCGAGAACGGCGCACCCGCGGTCTGCATGCCGCCGGACGGCGCCCAGCGCAGCAGCACCGAGAAGAAATAGAGGCCAAGCAGCGCCGTCAGAAAAGCCGGGCTGGAGATCCCGATAAACGACAGCACCGACAGCGCGATGTCGGACGGTTCGTTACGGCGCACCGCGAAAATGCCGGCGGAAATGCCGAGCACGATGGCGATCGCCAGGCCCGTGCCCATCAGCAGCGCCGTCGGGCCGATGCGCTCCATGACCAGCGGCAGCACGGCGACGCCGCTGCGCTGGATCGAAAAGCCGAAGTCGCCGCCCAGCGCCGCGCGCAGCCAGGCCAGATATTGCACGGGAAGCGGCCGGTCGAGCCCAAGCCGTTCGCGCAGCCCCTCGAGATCGGAGGCGGACATCGGCACCGACGGGTTGATATAGGCGTCGATCGGATCGCCCGGCGCCAGCCGCAACAGGATGAAGATGAGGACGCTGAGCGCGACCAGCATCAGCAATCCTGTAGCGCTGCGGCGGGCAATGAAGCTCAACATGGGCTATCCGTGGCGGTGGCAGGCGGCGCCAAAGTGGTCCGCCTGCTCGCTTCGTTGCGGGGTTCTTACTGAATATCCCAGCGCTCCGGGTGAGCTGCGTAGGGGCCGCCGCCCGGCGCCGGCGTCCAGACGAAGTCACGCAGCTTGTTGGAGGCCACGCCATAGCGGTTGGCCACCCACAGCGTTGCCCAGGGCAGGTCCTTGTTCATCACCTTGCAGACCTCCTGCCAGGATTGGTCGATCTTGGCCGGATCGGTCTGGCCGAGGGCGGCGTCCAATGCAGCGCTCAGATCGTCGAAATCGATGCGCATGGTGTTGAAGCCTGCCGGCGGGATCTGCGACTTGTTGAGGCCGGGGTTGAGGCTGGCCGGATTGGGGCCGTTCTGCAGGCCGGCATAGACCATCGGAAAGGCATTCCAGTCCGGCGTGCCTTGTTTGTAGACGATGCCGTTATAGGTCGGCGTATCGACGACGCGCGGCACCACGTTAATGCCGACTTCGGCCAGCATCGACTGGATGGCGGCCATCACGTTGGCCGCTTGCGGCGAGCCGTAATAGGTCAGCAGGGTGATCGGTTTGTCGCCGTTGATCTTGTCCCAGCCCGCCTCGGTCAGCAGCGCCTTGGCCTTGGCCGGATCGTAGGCATATGGTTCGAGACCCTGGGGAACGAGATGCGGCGCGACATAGCCGCAATTGGCCGGCTTGGCGGCACCGCCATAGAGGCTGTCTATAATGGCGTTGCGGTCGATCGCGTACATGATCGCCTGGCGGACACGGATATCCCTGAACAGGTCGACCTTCTGATTCAGGCCGATATAGTTGACCACGTAGGAGGCACCTTCGATCACCTTGAAATTGCTGTCGCTTTTGAACGAGGCCGCATCGTCGGGCTCGACATAGGTGAACTGGATTTCACCGGCACGGAGCGCGGCGACGGCCGCCGCCGGTGACTCGAAATAGCGGTTGATGAGCACGTCTACCTTCGGCTTGCCGCCGCGATAATCGTCATCGGCTGCCAGCTCGACATATTGGTCGCTCACGTAGCGTTTGAACTTGAACGGGCCGGTGCCGACCGGAGTGGTCGACCACCAGGTGCTGGTCGCCAGCGCTTCCGGGGACAGGGTGGCCAGGGCATGCTCCGGCAGGATCATCAGCTGCGAGAGGATCGATAGAAACGATCCGTTCGGTTTCGATAGCTTCACCACTGCGGTGTGGTCATCCGGCGCATCGACCGAGGCGATATCGGCGAGACGGGCTGCAAACAGGCTGCCGGAGGCCTTGTTCGTGGCAAGCTCGAGCGTGAACTTGACGTCCTTCGAGGTGAACGGCTTGCCGTCGTGCCAAGTCTCGTTGACCAGGTTGAACGTATAGCTCAGCTGGTCGTCGCTGATCTTGTAGTCCTTCGCGAGGTCGCCTTCGATCTCGGTCAGCCCGGCATTGTAGATGACCAGCGGTTCAAAATAGGTGCTGAGCCAGGTGTAGCCGCCGGTCGCGACCAGCGGGTTGAAGTTCTTGGGAAAGCCGCCGGGACCGACGTCGAAGCCGCCGGCGATGGTTTTGGCGTTTTGTGCCTGGACGCTGGTCACTGGGGCAATGCTGGCGAGCAGCAGCCCTGCGATAGAGAATGCGGTGGTCCTGATGCGCATGGTTTCCTCCCTTGGCATGTTCAGGGTGTTCGGTTCTTGGCGATAACCTGCTGGATTCCTCGGTAATGGTCGTCGAGCCGCCGACGCGCCTGGTCGACGTCCTTGGCGGCGACAGCCTCGACGATCTCGTGATGGTCGCGCCATGTCGCCAGCGGCGTCGGATTATCGAGATTGGTGAAATTCGAGGCCTTGTTGAACGCCGTCCAGAAGATGTCGATCAGCGCGCTCAGCATGTGATTGTTCTGGCAGCGGAACAGCAGCTGATGGAATTGCTGGTCCTCTTCGGCGAAGCTCTCATGGCGCTCGGCACGTTGCCGCATGCGCTCGGTCAACTGGCGCAGCGCCTCGATGTCCTCGGCACTGATCATCTCGATCGTCTTGGCGATGAGGCCGGTTTCCAGCACGCGACGGATTTCGCGCAGCTCTTCGACATCGCGCAGCGAATCCTGCAAACCGTAGGCCAGGTTATCCAGCAGCGGCTTGAACGAGAACTCCTTGACGAACACGCCGATGCCGCGTCGCGTCTCCAGGATGCCGATCGATTCCAGCGCCTTGATGGCTTCCCGCACGGAGTTGCGGCCGACGCCGAGCCGCTGCGCCAGGAACGTCTCCGGCGGCAGGGGATCGCCTGCCTTGAGCTGGTTGCTTTCGATATAGGCCCTGAGGCTTTCCTGTACGGTGACGTGAAGCAGCGGCGGTCTGCTCAACGGTTCGATCGACTTCAGTTCCGCCATCCCACTGCCTTCATCATCCGCTGAAGCTTGCCCGCCGCTTGTCGTATAGCCACTTGTAGGATATCCTGCAAGCCCATAACAAACCTGCTGCCTCCGAATGAAGATTACCCTCGCCGGCTCGAGCCACTGGCACGCCGAAATACACCTCGACGCCGCACGCTTTTACGGCACGGAGATCGCCGGTATCTGGGACGAGGATCCTGGCCAAGCGCAAGCGTTCGCCGCGCACCACGACCTGCCGTTTATCGAAGATTTCAAGGAGATACTCTCCAGCCCGCCGGATGCGATCCTGTTGATGGGGCACCCTTCGATGGTGCCGGCGCGGGCACGTGCGATCATCGCGGCAAGGATACCGCTGATCCTGGAGAAGCCGGCGGCCAGCGATACGAGGGAACTGATGGCGCTGCGCGACCTTGCCAGGCAGTACCAGGCTTTCGTCGCTGTTCCCCTGCCCAACCGTTTCGGGCCGGCCGTTGCCGGCCTTGAACGGCTGCGCCGGCAAGGTCGCGCCGGCCCCGTGGCGCATTGCCAGTTCCGGCTGGTCAACGGCCCGCCGCAACGCTACATCGCCGACGGTGTCGCCTGGGTGCTCGACCCGGCGGTTGGTGGCGGGGGTGCATTGAGGAATCTCGGCATACACGGCGTCGACGCGGCACTCAGCCTCGCAACCGGCAAGCTCGGCCTGAAGACCGTTTCGATCGCGAACCGCATCCATCCCGGCCCGGTCGAGGATCACGCACTTCTGGTGCTGGAAGACGAGGCCGGCGCGCTGTTCATCGTCGAGGCCGGTTACACCTTTGCTTCGATGCGCCCCGGCGGTGACTTCGAGTGGCGCATCGTCAGTGCCAATGCCACCCTCATCGATCGTGGCGACCATGTTATCTGCGCAACGCTCGACGACGCGGCAATCGTCGATCTGCCGGTCGAACTGCCGGCAACGCGCTATCGTCTGTTCATGCGCGATACGCTTGACCGGCTGGCCAGAAAGGCGCCTCCGCCGGTGTCCATCGAAGATTATGTTGCGGCGATGTCGCTGATCGACGCCGCTTATCAAAAGGCAGGACCATGATTGGAATAGGAATTATCGGCGCCGGCGATTTCGGCGCAGGCCATGCGCGGGCAATCCGTGAGGTTGGCGGCATTCGTCTCGTCGCCGCCTCTCGAGGAAATGTCGACGCACTGCAGCAATTCACCGCTGAACATGGCGGCCGCGGCTACGCGGACTGGCGAAGGCTGCTGGACGACAAGGAGGTCGATGCGGTCCTCATTGCCAGCCCGCACCATCTCCATGCCGAAATGGCCATCGGCGCGGCAAAGGCCGGCAAGCATATCCTGCTCGAAAAACCGATGGCGCCGACGGTGGCTGCCTGCGATGCGATCAACGCCGCCGTGGCCAAGGGTGGCGTCAAGCTGATGGTCGCCCACCTCATGCATTTCGCCCTGCCCTGCATGGCGGCCAGGCAAATTCTGGAGGAAGGCGAGCTCGGCCGGCCGCTCGCCGGATCGAGCTGGATCATCAAGCTGTGGATGGAGCACAATCGCCGCGACTGGCATCTGCGCAAGGCGACCGGCGGCGGCATGCTGTTGACGGCCGGCATCCACGCGGTCGATCGCCTGGTCTGGCTGATGGATGACGATGTCGTGTCGGTGAGCGGCATGCTCGGCGCCAAGTTCCATGACCAGGAAGCAGACGATAGCGCTCTGCTCGGATTGCGCTTCGCCGGCGGCGGCATCGGCCAGGTGCAGAGCGTCGGCTATCGCACCGGCGCCACCACCTATGCCATGGATCTGGTCTGCGAGCGGGGAACGCTGCGCATCGACATGGACCGCGGCACCATGCTTGGCCGCGAGACGGTCTGGACCGAGCTGCCCGGTTCCTTTGAGCCGAACTGGATGCATAACGCGCTGGTGCGCGAATGGCGCGCGATGCGCAATGCCATTGCCGACGACACGCCGGTGCCGGTCGACGGTGCCTATGGGCGCAAGATGATCGCCATCATCGAGGCCGCCTTTGCCTCGAACGAAACCCGCCGCGAACACGAGATCGCCGGTGGACGCTGACCTCGACGACCATCTGGCCCG
>NZ_JAMYUV010000053.1:0-40014 GCF_040323405.1 Mesorhizobium sp. M0048
ACAGCACACGCACCGCGCGGCGTCTGGGGCGCGGTGCTGCTGGCCATCGACGATCGCGGAGCGATCGACTGGCAGGCGACGGAAGAGACGATCGCCCGGCTCTGCGCCTCAGGCGTCGACGGCGTCTTTTCCAATGGCACGGCCTGCGAGTTCCATTGCCAGACCGAGCCCGAATTCGACCGGCTTTGTGAGTTGGTCGCAACCATAGCCGGCCGCGCGCGCCTTCCTTTCCAGATCGGCATCAGCCAGTCCAATCCGCGCGTCGCGCTGGAGCGGCTGACGCGGGTCGCCGGACTTCGCCCGGCGGCGGTGCAGTTCACGCTGCCCGACTGGTGGCCGCCCAGCGACGACGAGGTCATGCGCTTTGCCGGCGGCCTGTGCGACGCCGCGCCTGAAACGCCGCTGGTGCTCTACAATCCGCCGCACGCCAAGCGCCACCTGACGCTCGACGGCATCGCCAGTCTGCGTGCGGCCGTGCCATCGCTGGTCGGCGCCAAGCTGCCGGGCGGCGACCCCGGCTGGTATGCCGACATGCGCCGCAAACTGGACGGATTTTCCGTCTTCGTCCCCGGCCACACGCTGGCAACAGGCTATGCTGGAGGGGCCCATGGCAGCTATTCCAACGTTGCCTGCCTCAACCCGAAGGGCGCGATGATGTGGTGGCAGATAATCCGCACCGACATGGCCGCCGCTGCCGAGGTCGAGGCCCGCATACAGGCCTTCCTCGCCGCACATGTCCTACCGTTTCGCACCCGTTACAATGTCGGTGATGCAGCACTCGATAAGGCGATGGCGGCGGCCGGCGGCTGGGCGCCGCTCGGGCCGCGACTGCTCTGGCCCTACAGCTCCGTTCCCGATCAGGAAATACCGACGCTGGTCAGGGCGGCTCACGCGGCTTTCCCGGAATGGTGGTAGACCCGTCACCAAGGCGCGGGACGACGGAGGCTCTTCAGCAGCCGGCGCGTGCTCCCTGTGTCGCGCGTGACGCAAACGCCCCCGGCTGAGGGACATCGGCCTCGCGCCGTGCCAGCGAATTGCGCAAGAGCGCGATCGCCTCGCGGCCGGCGGTCGCAATCTCGCGTGGCCTGTCGACGCCGACGATCATGAACTCCTTGATCCCCAAAGCGGCGTAAGAAAGCAGCGAAAGCGCGACCTGCGCCGGCGGCCCGGCAAGTTCGAGCGCCTTCTGGCAGGAAGCGGCCGGTTTGTCTTCCGAACGGATTCGGACCGGAAGCGCGAAACGCAGCTTGCCGGCCCGGCCGTGTTCGGCAGCAGCGCCGCGTACACGCTCCATTGACTGGCGGATTTCTGCAAGCGAGCCCGGCGCCAGCTCGAACACATCCGCATGCCTGCCCGCGACCCTGAGCGCCGTGCCCGACTGTCCGCCCATGCGGATGGTCACATCGGCACCATGCGGCCCCTTGCGCGGCACATAGCCGCCTTTGATGCTGTAAAAGGTGCCTTCATGGTCGAACGGCCTGTCGTTCGACCACAACCGCTTCAGCAGCACCAGATATTCATCGATGCGTTGCCAGACCACTGTGTGGCCGGCCGGACGTGCCTCGGCATCGTCGTCGCTCAGCGGCTCGCTGAGCATCCTGAGCGACAGCCGGCCACCGCTTCTCGCGTCGAGGGCAGCGAGTTGCCGCGCCGCCACGGTTGGTTCGATCACGCCTGCCCAATGCGTGAGCACGACCTCCAGGGACGAGGTCCGGTCCAGCGTCTGGGCGGCAAGGTCCATATTGGTCAGCAGTCCGGCCTGGTCGTCGATGACGATCTTCCGGAATCCGGCATCCTCGATCAGTGACAGCTTCGTCGCGGTCTCGACAAAGTCGTAGAAAAAGCTGGCGTTGGTGGCGTGGATCTTACCGGGAACATGCGTGAACTCGATCGGCATTGCCATCTCCTCCATCACGTTGGAATCAGGGCGCGCAAAAGCGCACCGGCATTCGGTTCATCAACTCCGGAATTTCTGCAAACGGCAGGCCGCTATCCCGAGGAAGCCTCGATGATCAGAGCCTTGACAATCAGGGGATCAGCCCCAGTACCACTGCCCCGGTGAATACAAACGCAAGGGCAAAGACGAGATAGGCGAAAGCGCCGGCGTAGGCCGGCCGCCACACCTGGTCGGAACCCAGCCTTTGGCCTTTGCGGGCAGTCTGAGCGTTCTGGCTATAGGACATATCGACCTCCGTCTCGGCGCTTAATCTATAAAATCAGTAGACTTTGTCGAGTGCTATTTTCGCGCGATCCTTAGAACAATTTTCTCCAAATGATAGACACATTAGTGCTTTTACTGCTTAGCGCTGCCTTTTGCGGCATGCCGGGGTGACGGCAGGAAACGTCAGGTCCATGTGTCTGTGGCTCCTTGGCCATCCAATGGATGAGGGATAGCATCGCTTCAGCGGAAAGCCGCGACGTCACGGCAAGGCAGCAGGGAGCATACCATGGGCACAAGACTGGCCGGCAAGGTCGCCATCATTTCGGGCGGCGCGACGGGAATGGGCGGTGCGGCCTCGGAGCTTTTCGCGGCCGAGGGCGCCAAGGTGGCGATCGTCGACCGCAACGGCGAAGCGGCGGCGGCTACCGCAGCGGTAATCAGGCAACGCGGCCATGTCGCCGAGCACTGGGTCGCCGACGTATCGGATGAGGCGCAGGTCGAAGCGGCGGTGAAGGGCGCGACGGAAAAATTCGGCCCGGTTACGGTTCTGTTAAACCACGCCGGCACCATCGTCATCAAACCCTTCCTGGAGACCACGCTGCAGGAATGGGACTGGCTGCATGCCGTCAATGTGCGTTCGATGTTCCTGATGACGCGTGCCGTGCTGCCCGGCATGATCGCCGCCGGCGGCGGTTCCATCGTCTGCACCTCGTCGATCTCGGCGGTGGCGGCGACGCCGATGGAGGTGCTTTACGACACCACCAAGGGCGCCTGCCATATGTTCGCGCGTGCCATCGCCGTCGAGTTCCGCGACCGCAACATCCGCTGCAATGCGGTCTGTCCAGGGTTCATCAGGACACCGCATGGCCTGCGCGAGGTCGCCGATCTCGACAAACTCGGCGTCGATGTCTCCGACGCGGCAATGGCGGCGCAACAAGGGCGGATCGGCGAGCCGGAAGAGGTCGCGAAGGCAGCCCTGTTCCTGGCCAGCGACGAGGCCAGCTTCGTCAACGGCGCGCATCTGTTCGTCGACAACGGCTTCACGGCGATGTGAAAAGCGGAGCGCCGCTCTACCGCTCTTCGCGCCGGAACGGCTTGAGCAGCGCCGACGGGGCCACCGCATTGCGCGACATCACCGCCATAGCGACGATGGTGAAGATGAACGGCAGCATCAGGAAGGCCTCGTAGGGGATATGGCCAAGCCCGCTCGCCTGCATGCGCAACTGCAGGGCATCGACGAAGGCAAACAGCAGTGCCGCGCCTGCCGATCGCCACGGATCCCAGCGGCCGAAAACGACGAGCGCGATTGCCACCCAGCCACGCCCCGAAACCACGCCGAAGGTGAAGGCGTTGAATTGCGCCATCGACAGGAAGGCACCGGCCAGTCCCATCAAGGCACCGCCGAGGATCACCGCCTGGAAGCGCGTAGCGATGACGCTGACGCCGGCCGAATCGGCGGCGCGCGGGTTTTCGCCGACCATGCGGACCGACAGGCCCCAGGGTGTGCGGTAGAGCACGAAGGCGGCCAGGGGAATAGACAGCATCGCCATGTAGACCAGCGAAAACTGGTTGAACACCGCCGGCCCAAGCACCGGTACGTCGGACAGGATCGGGATCGGCAGCGTCTCGAACCCCTTGATGTTCGGTGGCACCGATTGCTGGCCGAAGATCAGCCGGTAGAGGAAATAGGCAAGGCCCGACGAGAACAGCGTCACGCCGATGCCGCAGACATGCTGGCTGAGGCCGAGCGCTACCGTGAACAGCGCATGCACGGCACCCATCAGCGCCCCGGTCAGCACCGCCGCAAGCACGCCGAGCCACAGGCTGCCGCCCAGGCTCGCCGCGGTGAAGCCGGTCATTGCCGACAAAAGCATGATGCCTTCGATGCCGAGATTGAGCACCCCGGCGCGCTCGGAGAACATCTCGCCCAGCGTCGCGAAGGCCAGCGGCGTGGCGATGCGGATGATGGCGGCCAGGAAGCCGACCTGGAAGATCTGTTCCAGCACCACGCTCATTTGGCTATTCCCACGCGACGGATGCGATAGGCGGTGAACAGCAGCGCCACCAGCATGGCGAGCAGCGCAGTTCCCTGGATGACATCGCTGAGGAAGGCCGGAACGCCGGTCGCCCGCGACATCGCCTCGGCGCCGGTCATCACCGCGGCAAGGAAGATCGCCGCCGGCACCACGCCGAGCGGATTGAGCCTCGCCAGCATGGCGACGACGATGCCGGAATAGCCATAGCCCGGCGAGATGTCACTCATCACCTGGAAATGCACGCCGCCGACCTCGCCGACGCCCGCAAGGCCGGCCAATGCGCCAGACAGCAGCGCCGTCGAAATCAGCACCCGCTCGACATTGATGCCGCCATAGCGCGCGGCTTCCGGGTTCTCGCCGGTGACCCTGATGCGGAAGCCGAGCGTCGTACGCGCGACCACGAACCAGATCAGGGGTGCCGCGACCAGCGCCGCGACGACGCCGAGATGCAGCCGCGTGCCTTCGATGAGTACCGGGAAATTGGCCGTATCCTCGATCGGCGGCGAGATCGGGTAGCCGCTGAAACTGTCCTTCCATGGCCCCTCGATCAGCGCCATCAGTGCGTAGAAAATGACCGAGTTGAGCAGCAGCGAGCTGACCACGTCATCGACCCTGAATTTTACCCGCAGCGTGGCGGGGATCAGGGCGACGGCCGCGCCGGCGGCGGCACCCGCCAGCGCCATCAGCAGCATGGCGAGCGGCCCCGGCATCGGGATTGCACCGACGGCACAGCTCGCCACCGCACCAGCCAGCAATTGCCCTTCGGCGCCGATATTCCAGAATTTGGCGCGGAAGGCGACTGCCACGGCCAGTCCCGTGAAGATCATCGGGGTGGCACGCACCAGCGTTTCGGTGACGGCGTAGCTGTCGCCCAGCGACGCCGAAAACATTACGCCATAAGCCTCGACGACGCCGGCGCCGGCCAGTGCGATGAGGCCGCTGCACAGGATCAGCGTCGCGCCGATTGCGAGCAGCGGCAGCGCCAGATTGAACCAGGCGGGCGTTGAGGTGCGGGCCTCGAGACGGAACATCACGCCTCCGCTCCGGTCATCATCAACCCGAGTCTAGCGACGCTGGCGTCGGCACTGTCGAGCGTGCCGACGATGCGGCCCTCATACATCACCGCGATACGATCCGAGAGCATCAGCAACTCTTCCAGGTCCTCGCCAATGACGATGATGCCGCAGCCCTTGGCGCGCATGTCGAGGAATTTTTCGTGGATGAAGCGCGCGGCGCCGATGTCGAGGCCGCGAGTCGGCTGCGAAACGATCAGCACCTTTGGATCGAAGGCGAGTTCGCGCGCCAGAAGCGCCTTCTGCAGATTGCCGCCGGAAAGCGCCCCGGCGCGCGTCATCGGGCCGGGGCAACGTATGTCGTAGGCCTTGATCTGCGCCTCGGCGAAGGCGCGGATCGCATCCGGCTTGAGCAGGCCGTTGCGGCTGAACGCCGCCGTGCCGATGCGTGGCAGCACCATGGAATCGGCAAGCGGCAGATTGGTGACCAGCCCTGTCGTCATGCGGTCTTCCGGGATGCGGCCGAGGCCGAGCGCCTGGACTGTGCTCGGCGAGAACCGCGAAACCGCTTTGCCGGCTATGGTCATCTTCCCGGCATCGGGCGCACGCACGCCGGAGATGACCTCGGCAAGCGCGCGCTGGCCATTGCCGGAGACGCCGGCGATGCCAAGGATCTCGCCGCCACGAACCGACAGCGAAACATCGTGCAGCGCCATGCCGGAATGATGCGATGTCGAGATACCGTCGAGGGTCAGCACGGCCGCACCGGGCATCGACGGTCCTCTGGCCGGAGGCACGATCTCGTGGCCGCACATCAGCCGCGCCATCTCCGAGGACGTCGTGCTGGCCGGCGCATCGACCCGGCCGGCGACGCGCCCGTGCCTGAGCACGACGCAGCGATGCGTCAGCGCCCGCACCTCGTTGAGCTTGTGCGAGATGAAGATGATGCCGAGCCCTTGTGCCGCCATCGAGCGCAGCGCCGAAAACAGTCCGTCGACCTCTGTCGGCGCCAACACCGCTGTCGGCTCGTCGAGGATCAGCAGCCTTGCGCCGCGAAACAGCGCCTTGACGATTTCGAGCCGCTGCTGCTCGCCGACCGCCAGCGCCGAGACGGGAAGGTCCGGGTCGAGCGTCAGCCCGTGCTGGCGGCCGATCTCGGCGAGCCGCGCCAGCCCGCCGGGACGATCGATCCGGCCCGATCTGCCGGGAATACCGATCAAGAGGTTTTCCAGCACCGAAAGCCGCGATGCGAGATGGAAATGCTGGTGCACCATGCCGATGCCGGCGGCAAGCGCATCGGCCGAACTGTTGATCGTCACCGGCCGGCCCTGCACCAGGATCTCGCCGGCATCGGGCGCATAGGCGCCGAACAGCACATTCATCAGCGTCGTCTTGCCGGCACCGTTTTCGCCGAGCAGCCCGAGGATTTCACCCGGCGCGACGCTGAGATCGACGGCTTCGTTCGCCTTGACGGCGCCAAAGCTCTTGGAGATGCCGCGCATTTCGATGAGAGGGGCAGGCGTTGACAAGGCGGGATCCTGGTGGCGTTGACGCCGATATCCCTCCCCCTTGAGGGGAGGGTGCCGAGCGAAGCGAGGCGGGAGGGGTCACCTCAACTGCCTCGACCTCTGACTGAAAAAGATGGAGCGCGTCGCCGCGGACCCCACCCGGCTCTGCGGGCCACCCTCCCCACGAGGGGGAGGGCAAGCACCTAATCCGAGACCGGCGTATTCTCATCGACATCGACGCGGAAATTGCCGTCAAGGATTTCGGCCTTCTTCTTTTCGACCAAGTCCTTGACCTCGGCCGGCAGCGTCTTGTCGAACTTGTGGTAGGGCGCGAGGTAGGAGCCGCCCTTGGCCATGCGCGAGAAATCGCCGTAATCCTGCGCGGTGAAGACGCCGGCCTTGACCAGCTTGATTGCCTGCTCGACGGTCGGATACATGTCCCAGACCGGGCCGGTGATCACGGTGTCGGGGCCGAGGCTCGATTGGTCCGACATGTTGGAGATAGCGAGGATCTTCTTCTCGACCGCCGCTTCGATGACGCCAAAACGCTCGGCATAGATGACGTCGACGCCGGCGTCGATCTGGGCGACAGCAGCTTCCTTTGCCTTCGGCGGATCGAAGAACGAGCCGATGAAGGCGACCTTCTTCTTGATGTTGGGATTGACCTCCTTGGCGCCGGCAAAGAAGGCGTTGACCAGCCGGTTCACTTCCGGAATGCCCATCGCCGCGACGGCGCCGATCGTGCCCGATTTCGACATTTTTCCGGCAATCATGCCGGACAGATAGGCCGGCTCGTGGATCCAGTTGTCGAAAACCCCGAAATTCGGTTCGGCCGGCCCGGCGCCGGAGCCGAACAGGAAGGCGGTCTTCGGGAATTGCTTGGCGGTCCTGCGCGATTCGCGCTCGGCGGCGAAGGCATCGCCCAGCACCAGCTCATAGCCGCCCTGCGCATATTCGCGCATGACACGGCTGAAATCGGCGGTCTGTACCTTCTCCGACCATTTGTATTCGATGCCGAGTTCCTTCTCGGCCTTCTGCAGGGCGACATGGATCTGGTTGTCCCACGGTTCCTCGATCGGCGTGGCGAAGATCGCCGCCACTTTCAGCTTCTTGGTCTTGGCAAAGGCGCTCCTCGGCAGCATCGCCGCCGCCAGGCCGAGCGCGCCCAGCTCCAGCACGTTGCGTCGCGAAAGCCCTTCGCGTTTCGATTGGATTCTGCTCTTCCCGTTGTCCATTGCATGCCCCTCTGATTGGCGCCGTGTCGAGCCGGCTCTCTTCTCTGGAATATCGGCGAAGGAACTATGGAACGGTGCCCGGCTTTTGTCCACATGGTCAAATTTGGCCGGGCGGAACTGCTGTAAACGTTCGTGTAATCGCACCTTTAGAACGACCGGAGCTGCTTGCTCACAATCTCTCGAGCGCCACCGCGATCCCCTGGCCGACCCCGATGCACATGGTCGCGAGGCCGTAGCGGCCGCCGCGTTCGCGCAGCTCCAGCGCAGCCGTGCCCGTGATGCGCGCCCCGGACATGCCGAGCGGATGGCCGAGCGCGATGGCGCCGCCATTCGGGTTGACGTGCTCCGCATCCTCGGCAATGCCGAGTTGGCGCAGCACCGCGATGCCTTGCGAGGCGAAGGCCTCGTTGAGCTCGATGACATCGAATTGTCGCGGCTCCAGGCCGAGCCGGGCGCATAGCTTTTGCGTGGCCGGCACCGGACCAATGCCCATGATGCGCGGCGCCACGCCGGCGGTGGCACCGCCGAGAATACGGGCGATCGGCGTCAACCCGTATCTTTTCACGGCCGTTTCCGAGGCGACGATCAGCGCTGCGGCACCATCGTTAACGCCCGAGGCATTGCCGGCGGTAACCGTGCCGCCTTGCCGGAACGGCGTCGGCAACTTGGCTAACGAGTCGATCGTCGTGCCTGCTCGCGGATGCTCGTCCTTTGATACGATCACCGGATCGCCCTTGCGCTGCGCGATCGTCACCGGCGTAATTTCCTTCGCCAGCCGACCATTGGCTTGCGCGGCGATTGCCTTGTCCTGGCTGCGCACGGCAAACGCATCCTGGTCTGCGCGGGAGACAGCGAACTCTTCCGCCACGTTCTCACCGGTCTCCGGCATCGAATCGACGCCGTATTGCTTCTTCATCAGCGGATTGATGAAGCGCCAGCCGATCGTGGTGTCGTAAATCTCGGCATTGCGCGAAAAGGCGGTCTCCGCCTTCGGCATGACAAACGGAGCACGGCTCATCGATTCGACGCCGCCTGATACTATCAGCTCCGCCTCGCCGGCTTTGATGGCGCGGGCAGCAATCATCACCGCATCCATGCCCGAACCGCAGAGGCGATTGACGGTCGAGCCGGGAACCTCCTTGGGCAGGCCGGCCAGCAGCAGGGACATCCGCGCCACATTACGATTGTCCTCACCGGCCTGGTTGGCGCAGCCATAGACGACATCGTCGATGGCGGCCCAGTCGATGCCCGAATTACGCTCGACCAGCGCCTTCAAAGGGATAGCGCCGAGATCGTCGGCACGGACCGCCGACAGCGAACCGCCGAAGCGTCCAATCGGCGTGCGGATGTAGTCGCAGATATAGGCCTCGGCCATAATGCAGCCTTCCCTTTCCCGGCCCAGCCATGTTGGCCGCATTCTCCTCGAGACGAAAGCACATCTCGCCGCCGGCCGTTAGGCCAAAGACAATTTCAGCTGCCGCCTGCGGGGAGCGGCGGATCAGCCGATGCTTTCTCCACCGTCGATCACCAGCGCCTGACCGGCGTTGATACTAGCCGCCGTCCCAGGAACCGGTTTCGGCCATTTGCCTAAGCAGAGGTGCCACTCGAAAGACGTCCTTGCCGGTCTGCTGGTGCCAGTGATCCAGCCGCTGGATGATCTTGTCCACGCCTTCGAGGCTCGCCCAGAACATCGGCCCGCCTTTGCCGACCGGGAAGCCGTAGCCGTTGACCCAGACAAGGTCGATATCGGACGCCCGGGCGGCAATCTTTTCCTCGAGGATTTTGGCGCCCTCGTTGATCATCGGATAGAGCGTCCGCTCGATGATCTCCTCGGCGCCGATTGGCCGCGGTGCAATGCCGCGTTCGGCAGCTTTGTTACGGATCAGCGTCTCGACCTCGGGATCGGGCAGCGGCGTGCGCGAACCGTTCTCATAACGATAGAAGCCGCTGCCGGTCTTCTGGCCGAAATGTCCCTGTTCGCACAACGCATCGGCGATCACGGCCGACTGGCCACGCGCCTTGCGGTTGCGCCAGCCTATGTCGAGGCCGGCGAGATCGCTCATCTCGAACGGCCCCATCGGCCAGCCAAAATCGGTGAACACCTGGTCGACCTGGCTCGGCATGGCGCCTTCCAGCAGAAGCGTCTCCAGTTCCGCACCGCGCGCCGCCAGCATGCGATTGCCGACGAAGCCGTGGCAGACGCCGACAACGACCGGCACCTTGCCGATCCGCCGTGCCAGATCGACGATGGTCGCCAGCACGTCGGGCGAAGTCTTGTCGGCGCGGACGATTTCCGAAAGCTTCATGACGTTAGCCGGCGAAAAGAAATGCATGCCGAGGAGATCTTGCGGCCGCGACGTCGAACCGGCGATCTCGTTGACGTCGAGATAGGAGGTGTTGGTGGCGAGGATCGCGCCCGGTTTGGCCACCGCATCGAGCCTGCCGAAGACATCCTTCTTGACCGCCATCTCCTCGAACACGGCCTCGACGATCAGGTCGCAATCGGCGAGGTCGGCATAGTCGGTGCTGCCCCTGAACAAATCCAGCCGCTCGCGCTTGGCGTCTTCGCTCAGCGATCCGCGGATAACGGAAACGGCATAATTCTTGTCGATCGTCGTCAGTCCGCGTTGCAATGCTTCCTGCGTCGTCTCCAGCAAGGTCACGGGAAGACCGCCATTGACGAACGCCATGGCGATGCCGCCGCCCATGGTGCCGGCGCCGATGACGCCGACCCGGGCGATCTTGCGCCTGACGACATCCTTGCCGGCAATCTTTGCCGCCTCACGTTCAGCGAAGAACAGATGCCGCTGCGCGCGTGACTGGTCACCGGCGACAAGCTTGAGGAACAGGTCGCGCTCCGCCGCCAGCACTTCGTCGAAGGGCAGCGTCAGGGCGTTGCGGACCGACTGCGCACAGGCGATCGGCGCTTCGAGGCCGCGTGCTTTTTTGGAAAACGCTGCCGCCTGCTTGTCGAAAGCCGGCAAGTCGGCCTGGTCGAGGCGATCATTGCGGTCGCGCACGGGCGTGAACGGATCGCCTTTCGCGGCCGTTTCGCTGGCGAAACTCACCGCTTTCGCGATCAGGTCGCCATCGAAGACGGCATCCACGAGGCCGTCGGCGAGCGCCTCGGCAGCACCGATCGGCGTTCCCGAAACGATCATGCTGAGTGCCTTTAGCGGACCAACCAGGCGCGGCAGGCGAACCGTGCCGCCGCCGCCCGGCAGCAGGCCGAGCTTGACTTCCGGCAGGCCGAGCCTTGCCGTTCGGTCGGCAACACGGAAATGGCAGCCGAGCGCCAGTTCCAGGCCGCCGCCGAGCGCAGTGCCGTGAATAGCTGCGACCGTCGGCTTGGTAATAGTTTCCAGCACGGCGACAATAGCGCGCAATTCCGGCTGCTGCGCCGGTCTGCCGAATTCGGTGATATCGGCGCCGGCGACGAAGGTCCGCCCGGCGCAGGCGATCACGATTGCTCCGACCGACGGCTCGTCCCGCAGGGAAACGAGCGCCCGCATCAACGGCTCGCGCACATGGAAGCTCAGCGCGTTGACCGGCGGATTGTCGATGATCACCACCGCGACGTTGCCATGCCTTGTGGTGCTGACGAAATCGGACACGCAAACCTCATACAACGATGTTGGCCAATAGCGCGACGGGATTTACAGCGCTGGCATGCGGATGGGAACCACGTGTTTTGCGGGCCGGATCGTTATCCCCTCGCCGCCGGGTGCCTTGCCTTAGCGCAGCGCCTTCTGCCCACCGGCGGCGGTGATGACGCCGACGATGATCAGCCCTGTCAGCACCAGGCGGACGCCGACGCTGACGCCGAATGTGTTGAGCATGGTCAACAGCAGCACGAGAAACAGCGCCGCGCCCCAGACCCCCGGCACGTTGGCCTTGCCGCCAGCTACCGACGTGCCGCCGATGACGACGACCGCGATCGAGGCCAGCAGATACTCATTGCCGATGTCGACATTGGCGCCGCGGAAATAGCCGGCGAGCAGTGCGCCGTCGAGGCCGCCGAGCGCGCCCGACAGCGTGTAGGTGAGGAAGCGGGTGCGGCCGACATTGACGCCGGCCAGCCAGGCGGCGCGGATGTTCTGGCCGATCGCCAACACCGAGCGTCCGTAGATCATGCGCTGCAAAACGATGCCGGCGCCGATGGTGAACAGCACGGTGAGGATCGCCAGCACCGGGATGCCGAACACCTGCCAGTTGGTGAAGTCGGCAAAGCCCGGCGGCGGCTTGATCTGCAGGCCGCGCCCATAGCTGATATCGACCGACTGGATAACGAAACTGGCCGACAGCGTCGCGATGATCGGCGGAATGCGCAGCGCCCAGATCAGCAGATAGTTGACGGCGCCGATCGCCATGCCGCAGGCAAGCGCGGCCAGCAGCCCGACCGCAATCATCGCATCATTGCCGTCCATGACCTTCATGGCGACGGCGCTGGCAAGGCCGATGTTGGCCGGCAGCGACAAGTCGACATTGCCCGGCCCGAGCGTGATGACGAACATCTGGCCGACGCCGACAATGACGGTGAAGACGGCGAGCGACAGCGCCGCCGTGATCATGCCGCCGCCGCCATAGCCGCCGGTGAAGGCGATGGTCGCCAGCCACACCAGCAGCGCCCCGAAGAATGACCAGATCCAGGGTCTGGCGAGCAGGGTCCGCAGCGAAGCCATGCTCACCTCTCCCTGCGGCTGATCAGCACCCGCGCTGCCAGCACGATGATCAGGATGGCGCCATTGGCGGCGACCTGCCAGTCGGGCGGAATGTGCATGAAGGTCAAGAGCGGCGATGCGGCCAGAGCCAGCGTCAGCGCGCCGATGACGGCGCCGATCGGCGACACCCGGCCGCCGACGAACTCGCCGCCGCCGAGGATGACGCCGGCGATCGAAAGCAGCGTGTAGCCATTGCCGATATTGGCATCGGCCGAGGTGGTGATGCCGATCAGCGCCATGCCGGACAAAACGCCGAACAGACCGGTCAGCGCAAACAGCGCGATCTTGGTGCGCAGCAGCGACCAGCCGGCGCGCTTGAGTGCGGCTGAATTGCCGCCCGATCCACGCAGGATGACGCCGTAGGAGGTGCGCATCAGGCCAAAGTGGACGACGGCCGCGATCAGCAATGCCGCGATGATCGGGAACGGAATGAAGGGTGGTTTGAAGGCCATCAGCGCCAGCAGCCAGTCCGGCGCCTTGCCGCCGGGCTTTGGCAGGATGAGGATGGCCATGCCCTGCCAGACGAAACTCATGCCGAGCGTCACCACGATAGAGGGCAGGTTGCGCAGATGGATCAGCGCGCCGAGCAGCGCGTAGACCCCGATCGACCCGAGCAGGATGACGACGCCGAGCAGCGGCGCGTCCTTCAGCCACGTCGCCGTGACACAGCCGACGAAGCCGACAAAGGTGCCGATCGACAGATCGAGCTCGTTGCCGGCGATGACGAACATCTGCGCGATCGTCGCCAGTGCGATCGGGATCGCCAGATTGAGCATCAGGCTGAAGCCGAAATAGCTGATGGCGCGCGGGTTGAGCCAGGCGATGGCGATGAGCACCAGCGCCAGCGACAGTGCCGGCAGCAGGCTGCGCAGCATGCGCGCCCGCCTCGTGGCGCGAGCCGAAGATCTTAGCCCATTCTCGACGGATGCCGCTGTCATCTCAGGCCGCCTCGCCGAACGACGACTGGATGATTTTTTCCTCCGTCAGTTCGTCGCGACGAAGGTTGGCGACAATCCGGCCGTTCTTGAACACATAGATATGGTCGCAATTGTCGAGCTCTTCGGTTTCGGTGGTGTACCAGAGGAAAGTGCGGCCATGGCGAGCCTCTTCGCGCACCAGGTCGTAGACTTCGAGCTTGGTTCCGATGTCGACGCCGCGCATCGGATCGTCCATCAGCACGATCTTGGCGTCGGAGCCGAGCGCCCGCGCGAACAGCGCCTTCTGCTGGTTGCCGCCGGACAGCGAGAAGATGTTGTTGTTCATGTCGGGCGTACGGATGCCGATTTTCCGCTGCCACAACTCGGCGAGCTCGGCTTCGCGCTGCGGCGAGATCAAGAGGCCGTTGCGCAATCGCGCCAGCGAACGGATGCCGATGTTCTCGGCAATCGACCACTGCGGAAAAATCCCGTCCGACTGGCGGTCGCCGGCAACCAGCGCCACCGGGGCGGTGACCTCGATGCCGGTCCTGGCGCGGGAAGCCGCAGCAAAGATCGCCAGCAAAAGATCGGTCTGCCCATGCCCGGCAAGTCCGGCAAGCCCGATGATCTCACCGGCACGGGCGACGAGCTCGTTGCCGTCCTGCTGTCGCGCCGGCCGCGCCCGGACCCGCAGCGGACCGGGCTCCGGCTTGCCGCTCGCAATCTCTGCGGCGGCCTTCTCGCGTGCCGCAGCTCCGCCCATCGCCGTCACCAGCCTGTCGCGGTCGAATTGATCGGCCTGCCCCGCGGCGACGACCTTGCCGTCGCGCATCACGACGATGCGGTCGGCATTTCCGAGCACTTCGCCGAGCACATGCGAGATCAGGATGCAGCTCTTGCCGGCGGCTACGAAGCGGCGCACGAACGCCAGCAGCTGGCCGGCGGTATGCGCATCGAGCGAGGACGTCGGCTCGTCGAGGATGACCAGTTCGAGCGGCTCCTGCGTGACCGTGAAGGCGCGCGCCACCTCCACCATTTGCCGGCTGGTGATGGAAAGATCGCCGACGATGTCGGATGCCGAGATGCTGTGGCCGGGGAATATCTCGTCCAGCTTGGCGGCGATCAGATCGGCCGCCTTGCGCCGCCAGCCGAAGCCATTAAGCGACGCGTGGTTGATCCGCGTGTTCTCGGCGACGCTGAGGTTCGGGCAGAGCGACAGTTCCTGGAAAACACAACGGATGCCGAGCTGCTGTGCGCGCGGCACCGAATAACTTGCCTCGACACCGCCGCGGACCGCGATCTGCCCGCTGTCGGGGGCAAGCGTGCCCGCCACCATATGCATGAGCGTCGATTTTCCGGCGCCGTTATGGCCGACGAGACCGACGCATTCTCCGGCACGAACGCTGAAATCGACACCGGCGAGCGCCCTGACGGCGCCGAAATGTTTTTCGGCTCCGTCCAGTCTTATGATGTCCAAACTGACGGCGCCGAAAAGCTTTTCGGCGCCGTCCGGCATGATGATGTCTGCATTGGCCTCGGGCATCCCTCAACGATACCCGGTTATCCGTGGCGGCAACAATAGTGCCATGCTCACTTGATGTTGGCCTTGATCGCCGCGATGGCGTCTTCCTGCGTGTATTCGTGGCTAGCGACGCCGCCCTTCGGAATCTTCGGCAGCGCGGCCTCGAAATCATCCTGTGTGAAGGCAAGATAGGGAACCAGCAGATCGTGCGGCACGTCGGTGCGGCCGTCGAGCACCTGCTGCGCCACCCAGAACGCAAGCGTCGATACGCCCGGTGCGATCGATGCCGACCAGGTCTGGTAACCGTCCTTTTCCTTCTGCTCCTTCCACCACTGCAATTCATCCTGGCGATTGCCCATGATGATGGTCGGGCGCGGCTTGCCGGCGGCGGCGAAAGCCTGCGCCGCGCCGTAGCCGTCACCGCCCTGGTCGACCACCCCGACAACATCCGGCAGCGACGGCAGGATCGTTGCGACGGCTTTCTGTGCCGTTGTCTGGTCCCAGTCGCCGGTCACCGAGCCGACGATCTTGAACTCGGGATGGGCAGCGACACCCTCGAGGATGCCGGCGTGGATGGCGTCGTCGATCGAAGTGCCGGCGAGACCGCGGATTTCCAGGAGATTGCCGCCCTTGGGCTGGAACTTGGCCATCTGCTCGACTTCCTGCTTGCCCATGTCCTTGAAGTCGACGACGACGCGGTAGGCGCAGGGTTCGGTGACGATGCCGTCGAAGGAGACGACGACGATGCCGGCGTCGCAGGCCTGCTTGATGGCGCCGTTGAGGGCATCCGGAGACGCCGCGTTGATGACGATCGCGTCATAGCCCTGCAGGATCAGGTTCTGCACTTGCGCTGCTTGCGTCGGCACTTCCTTGTCGGCCGTCGTGAAGACGTCCGCGGCGCCGACCACCTTGTCGGCAACCGCCTTCTTGGTGACGATGGCGTAGCTGTCCAGCATCGCCTGCCGCCAGGAATTGCCGGCGTAATTGTTGGAGAAGGCGATTTTCTTGCCGCTGGTGTCGGCAAGCGCGGTGCCCGAGGCGAGCATCGCCGCAAGGGCGCCCAAAACGAATATTTTCTTCATGTCATACTCCTCCCGTGAGTTGCTGTCTTACTGGTGGCTAATGGCTGGCTGATGGCTGATACGCTCACAACGCTGTTTTTTATCTATTATCAGACAAATGCAGATGGGCGACAAGCTGTCAACAGCAATCCATGGCCGGCGATCAACTTGCGGTGCAATCATTGAAAACGGTTCGGCTCCTGGTCTAGGGATGGCACTGGAGACCGATTTGAATGGCAGCGAACCTTGCCCCGGGTGCACCCGGCATTCCGGCGCGCTGGACCTCGAGCGCCAAGAGCGGCGTCGGCACTGCGCTCTCGCCGGCCTGCCCGATCTGGTTCACCATCAGTCACGGCATTCTCAACGAGATCTACTATCCCCGCCTCGACAGCGCCTGCACCCGCGATCTGGGGCTGATCGTCACCGGACCCGATGGCTATTTCTCGGAAGAAAAGCGAGACGCCGAGCACAGCATCGAACCGCTCGAGGACGGGGTGCCTGCCTATCAGCTGGTCAACACCGCGGCCGATGGAAGCTACCGGATCCAAAAGCGGATCATTACGGATCCGGAACGTCCTGTCGTGCTGCAGGAGATCATTTTCACGCCGCTCAAAGGCGCGGCCGCCGACTACCGCGTCTACGCGCTGCTGGCGCCGCACCTCGTCAACGCCGGGATGGGCAACACCGCCTGGATCGACGGCCATGAAGGACAGCCTGTCCTGTTTGCATCGGGACGCGGCGTCTGCCTGGCGCTCGCCTCGTCGCTGCCGTGGAAGGCGTGCTCGGCCGGCTATGTCGGTGCCTCCGACGGCTGGCAGCAGCTTCGTCAAGGCGGCCGGCTCGATCCGGCCTGCCGCAGGGCCGAGGATGGCAATGTCGCGCTGACCGGCGAGATCGGCTTTTCGGCCGCGAATCCAAAAATATTGCTGGCGCTCGGCTTCGGCACGACACCGCAACAGGCGGCGGAAACCGCTTTCGCCAGCCTGAGGCAAGGTTTTGAGCCCGCGGTCAGATCCTATGGTCAAAAATGGCGCCAATGGCAGGCCGGATTGCTGCCGCTGGACCGGCATGCGGCGTCCGGCCTCAATCCCTACCGCATCAGCGCTGCGGTGCTGGCGGCACACCGCTCGTCGACCGGAGCAGCCGTCGCCAGCCTGTCGATCCCGTGGGGCTTCAACAAGGGCGACGACGATCTGGGCGGCTATCACCTGGTCTGGCCGCGCGATCTGGTCGAAACCGCCGGCGGTTTCCTCGCCGCCGGCGACCCGGCGGAAGCCTTGCGCATCCTTGGCTATCTGCGCTCGATCCAGCAGCCGGACGGGCATTGGCCGCAGAACGCCTGGCTCGACGGTTCGGCCTATTGGCCGGGCATCCAGATGGACGAATGCGCCTTCCCGCTGCTGCTCGCCGACGCGCTGCGCCGCGCCGGGCATTTGCCGCCTGCGGTACTCTCCTCCTTCATGCCGATGATCGAGCGCGCGGCCTCCTACGTCGTGCGCAACGGCCCCGTCACCGGCGAAGACCGCTGGGAAGAGGACGCCGGCTACAGCCCGTTCACGCTTGCCGTCGAGATCGCCGCATTGCTAGCGGCTGCGGACATGTTCGATGCCGTCGGCAAAACAGAGCCGGCAAACTACCTGCGCGAAACCGCCGATGTCTGGAACGATCAGATCGAGCGCTGGACCTACGACGCCGGTAGCTCCTCGGGCGATGAAGCCGGCGTCGAGGGCTACTATGTCCGCATTGCGCCGCCCGACAAAGCCGGCGCGGCATCGCCGAAAGACGGCTACGTCCCGATCAAGAACCGCCCGCCGGCCGATACGGACCGGCCGGCCAAGGCGATCGTCAGCCCCGACGCGCTGGCGCTGGTCCGTTTCGGCCTCAGGGCGGCCGACGATCCGCGCATCCTCGACACGGTCAAGGTGATCGACGCGCAATTGCGTTGCGAGCTGCCGCAGGGGCCGCTCTGGTACCGCTACAACGGCGACGGCTACGGTGAGCATGCGGACGGCGCGCCCTTCGATGGAACCGGCCAGGGCCGGCCCTGGCCGCTGCTGGTCGGCGAGCGCGCGCACTACGAGCTGGCGGCGGGGCGCAAGGACAAAGCGGCAAGCCTGCTCGCGACGTTTGAGGGCTCCGCCGGGCCGGGCGGCCTGCTGCCGGAGCAGGTCTGGGATGGTCCAGACATGCCGGAGCGCGAATTGCGGCATGGCGGCCCCTCCGGCAGCGCCAAGCCGCTGGTTTGGGCGCATTCCGAGCACATCAAGCTGCTGCGTTCGCTCCGCGACGGCGCCGTCTTCGACATGCCGCCACAAGGCGTCAAGCGCTATATCGAGGGCAGAACGGTGTCGCGCCTCAGGGCATGGCGCTTCAACCACAAGATCCGTACCATCCCGGCAGGCAAGGCGCTGCGCATCGAAGTTCTGGCCCGGGCGGTGGTTCATTGGAGCAGCGACAATTGGGCAACCGTCCATGACACCGGGACCGCCGCGAACCTTTTCGGCATCCATTTCGCGGAGTTGCCGGTTGCCGACGCCGCTCCGGGCAATAGCATTGTCTTCACATTCTTCTGGTCCGATGCCGGCCGTTGGGAGAATGTCGACTTTTCCGTTGGTATCGACGATGCGTCACAGCCACTAGATCATCGATCCCTCAAGTAAGGCAGGACGAGACCATGCAGATAGGAATGATGGGACTGGGCAGGATGGGCGCCAACATGGTTCGGCGCCTGCTGCGCGATGGCCACGAATGCGTCGTCTACGACATCAACCCGGCGAGCGTCGCGGCGCTTGTGAGCGCCGGCGCGGTCGGAGCCGCCTCGATGGAGGACTTCGTCGGCAAGCTGACGAAGCCGCGCAGCGCCTGGCTGATGCTGCCGGCGGCGATCACCGGCCGGATCGTCGACCAGGTGGCCGCCCTGATGGAGCCGGGCGACATCATCATCGACGGCGGCAATTCCTATTATCATGAAGCCGTCGACCACGCCGCGCGCCAGGCCTTGAAAGGCTTGAGCTATGTCGATGTCGGCACCAGCGGCGGCGTCTGGGGCCTCGAGCGCGGCTACTGCCTGATGATCGGCGGCCCTGACAGCGCGGTCCAGCATCTCGATCCGATCTTTGCCACGCTGGCGCCCGGCGCCGACGCCGCTTCGCCTGCCCCTGGCAAGGACGCCGGAACCGCTCCCTTCGGTTATCTGCATTGTGGGCCGAGCGGCGCCGGCCATTTCGTCAAGATGGTCCATAACGGCATCGAATATGGTGTCATGGCCGCCTATGCCGAGGGCATGAACATCCTGAAGTCGGCGAATGCCGGCAAACGGCAGCGCACCGCCGACGCCGAAACCAGCCCGCTGGAAAACCCGCAATACTACCAGTTCGACATCGACATCGCCGAGGTGGCCGAGGTCTGGCGGCACGGCAGCGTCATCGGCTCATGGCTGCTCGATTTAACGGCCGGCGTGCTGAAGGCCGATTCGTCGCTGACGCAGTTCGGCGGGCGGGTTTCGGATTCCGGCGAAGGCCGCTGGACGCTGAAGGCGGCGATCGACACCGGCGTGCCGGCGCCGGTGCTGTCGTCGGCGCTGTTCGACAGGTTCTCCTCGCAAGGCGAATCCGAATTCGCCGACAAGCTTCTGTCCGCCATGCGCTATGCCTTTGGCGGTCATGTCGAAAAACCGAAGGCCGGCTCGTGACGGGCGACAGGGAGGCACGCCCATGAGCCAGGAACGGTCCGACACGCTGGTGCTTTTCGGCGCCACCGGCGATCTCGCCCACAAGAAGATCTTTCCCGCCCTCTACGCCATGGTGGCCAAGGGAACGCTGAACGAGCCGGTGATCGGCGTCGCCTTCGATCCCTGGGACCTCGCCAAGCTGCAGGCGCGCGCCCGCGACGGTATCGTCAATGCCATCGGCAGCATCGACGAGAAGATCTTTGCCAGGCTTGCCTCGCTGCTTCGCTATGTCAGCGGCGACTACCGGGCGCCTGCGACCTTCGAGAAGCTGAAGACCGCGCTGGGCAGCGCTGAGCGGCCGCTGCACTATCTGGCGGTGCCGCCGGCCATGTTCGAGGTCGTCGTCCAGGGGCTGGAGCAGTCGGGCGCCGCCCAGGGCGCGCGCCTGATGGTCGAAAAGCCGTTCGGCCACGATCTGCAATCGGCGCGCTGGCTGAACCGGGTGCTGCATCTGGTCTTCGACGAAAAGTCGATCTTCCGCATCGGCCATTATCTCGGCAAGGAGGCGATCCAGAACCTGCTCTATTTCCGCTTCGCCAATTCCTTCCTCGAGCCGATCTGGAACCGCAATTACGTCGAGAGCGTGCAGATCACCATGGCCGAGGATTTCGGTGTCGAGGGGCGCGGCCGCTTCTATGACGAGGTCGGCTGCATCCGCGACGTCATCGAAAACCACCTGCTCAACATCCTCTTGCTGCTCGCCATGGAGCCGCCGGTCGGCCGCTCGGCCGACGATCTGATCGACGAGAAGGTGCAGGTGCTGCGGGCGATTCGGACGCTGACCAGGGACGATGTCGTGCGCGGGCAGTTCGACGGCTATCTCAACGAGCCGGGCGTGGCGCCGAACTCGCCGGTCGAGACCTTCGCGGCGGTGCGCTTTTTCGTCGATACCTGGCGCTGGCAGGATGTGCCGTTCTTCATCCGCGCCGGCAAATCCCTGCCGGTGCACGCCACCGAGGTCATCGTGCGGCTGAAGCGGCCGCCGCTCGACGTCTTCGATCCGATCAAACCCGGCGAATGCAATCACGTGCGTTTCCGCATCGATCCGCAAGTGGCGATCTCGATCGGAGCCCGGCGCAAGGCACCCGGCGACGACATGGTCGGCGAACAGGTCGAGCTCACCGCGTTGGACGACAGCAAGGGCGACATGCCGCCTTACGAGCGGTTGATCGGCGACGCCATGAACGGCAACGGCCAGCTGTTCACCCGCCAGGACGCCAGCGAACTCGCCTGGCGCATCGTCGGTCCGGTGCTCGGCGACACCACGCCACCCCCTGTCTACGCGCCAAAGACGTGGGGGCCGGCCGAAGCCATGGCTGGATTCGGGCCGCCGAACGGCTGGATCAATCCAGCGAAATGATTTCTGGGAGGCGAAAGCGATGGCCAAAGCGGTGAAGCGACCGGCACCCGACGCTGAACAGATCGTGCTTGCGATCGACATCGGCGGCTCGCACGTCAAGATCCGCACCAGCGCCGGCGCAGAGGAGCGCAAGACCGCTTCCGGACCGGAGCTGACGCCGCAGCAGATGGTCGCTGCGGTGAAGACGCTCGCCGAAGGGCTGCACTACGATGTCGTCTCGATGGGCTATCCGGGTCCCGTGCACCACAACCGGCCTTTGACCGAACCGGCCAATCTCGGCAAGGGCTGGGTCGGCTGCGATTTCGCCGCTGAGTTCGGCAAGCCTGTGAAGGTCGTCAACGATGCGCTGATGCAGGCCGTCGGCAGTTATGAAGGCGGCCGCATGCTGTTCCTTGGCCTCGGCACCGGCCTGGGGGCCGCGATGATCGTCGATAACGTCGCCCAGCCGATGGAGCTTGCCCATCTTCCCTACAAGAAGCGCGGCAGTTTCGAAGACTATGTCGGCGAACGCGGGCTGCAAAAGCGCGGCAAGAAGAAATGGCGCAAATACGTCTTCGACGTCGTCGACCGGCTTCGCACCGCCATGCAGCCGGATTACGTGGTCATCGGCGGCGGCAATGTCGATGAACTCACCGACTTGCCCGCCGATTGCAGACGCGGCGACAACACACGCGCCTTCGAAGGCGGATTTCGACTGTGGCGCGACAAATCCCTGATTATCTGATATTGCTGATTGTCTGATATTATCGAGCACCGGCTCAGGGTTGTTAATCCCGCGCTGCCGTTAGTATTATTATTCAAAATAATGTGTGACGTGGCGCGGCGTCATTGCATTGCGCAGATTTGCCGACTAGGAATTTCTGCGACCCCCACGGACGGAGAGATAGATTGACCGACGACAACAACAACGCTCGCAAAGACATCGACCTGCTCGAGCTGACCGCCCATATCGTCTCCGCATATGTCGAGAAGAACCGCTTGCCGGCTTCCGGCCTCGGCGATCTCATCGCCAGCGTCAGCGCTTCCATAGGTGGGCTGGGGCAACCGGCAGTGCCGGTCGCCGCGCCGCTGACGCCTGCCGTCAATCCCAAGAAATCGGTGACGCCGGACTACATCATCTGTCTCGAGGACGGCAAGAAGTTCAAATCCTTGAAGCGCCATATCGGCGTTCATTTCGGGCTGACGCCAGACGCCTACCGCGCCAAATGGGGCCTGCCGTCGGACTACCCGATGGTCGCTCCCAACTACGCGGCCTCGCGTTCGCAGCTGGCCAAGGCGATCGGCCTCGGCCGCAAAGCCGCCCCGCCCGCGCCCGTCAAGAGCCGGAGCAGGAAGGCCAAGGCGACGGTTTGATACCGTTAGATCGAGCGGGATGCACATTGAACGCGTTCCGCTGGTCGGTCTGTTTGTGTTCGGCGGAAGCTGCGACGCTCGAAGCTCACGGCATGGCATCCTAGGGTCTGCGCCGCGTCGCTTCGCTCCTTGCTCGGCCCTAGGACGAAGGTAGGATGGCTGAAGGCTAATCGCTGATGTCGGAGAGTGGCAGCGCGTCCGGTGTATCGGACGACGATTGATGGCGAATTACAAGTTTTCGAGATTAGCCGAACACCCTCCGTTCGTCATCCCAGGGCGGAGCAAGGAGCGAAGCGACGCGGCGCAGACCCTGGGATCCATGCCGTTACCTCGCGGCAGTGCGCCTGCGGACCGGAACCGTACGCTACCACCCCGTCCCGCGAAAAAGCTCGAACCACTCAGGGTTGGTCTTCTCGATCAGCTCGATCTTCCATCGGCGTGGCCAGCGCTTCAGCGACTTCTCGCGCTGGATGGCGTCGACAATGTCGAAATGTTCCTCATACCAGACCAGACGCTGCACACCGTAGCGGCTGGTGAACCGCGAGCCCTCGCCGGATTTGTGCTCCGGCATGCGGCGGCCGAGATCATTCGTAACCCCGATATAGATCGTGCCGCGCTTCTGGCTTGCGGTCATATAGGTATAGCCGGTCATGGTTGAAGGGTAGCTGGCGCCGGTGCCGACGCAAGTGCCGTTCTGAACCGTTGCATTCTTCGGCAGATGCAATGGCATGGATCCCAGGGTCTGCGCCGCGTCGCTTCGCTCCTTGCTCCGCCCTGGGATGACGAAACGAGAGGTGTTTCGGCTAATCTCGAAAGTTTGCGATCTGCGATCCGCCGCCATCCGCTTGTTATCTGCAAGAACGAAATTGTTGATCCAGGCCGGATTTTTGCGCGCGCCTCCGGCCGAACTGCGTTAAAGGCTTTTTTGGCCGGACCAGCGCCCATCGTGGAAGTGCCCCGCCGGCCGACATCGCCGCCACGGGGCCTTATTCCATGACCGCAGAATCCCAAGTACCATCCGACCAGCGCTATGCCGCCTTTCGCCACCGGCCGTTCCTGAGCTATTGGGCGGCGCGCTTCCTCTCGACATTCTCCACCCAGATCGTGTCGGTCGCCGTCGGCTGGCAGATCTACGATCTGACCCGCGACCCGTTCGACCTCGGCCTTGTCGGCATCGTCCAGTTCCTGCCTTCGCTGCTGCTGGTGCTGGTCACCGGCGACGTTGCCGACCGTTTCGGGCGCCGGCTGATCATGGCGCTGGCGGTGCTGGTCGAGGCGGGCTGCGCCTTGGCCCTCCTGCTGCTGACGCTGCGCGGCCTCTCCGGGCCGATGCCGGTCTTCATCGTGCTCGCCATGTTCGGCATTGCGCGCGCCTTCTTCGGGCCGGCCTCGTCATCGCTGTTCGCCAATCTGGTGCCGCCTGAGGATTTCGCCAACGCCATCGCCTGGAACTCTTCCGCCTGGCAGACGGCAACCATCGTCGGGCCGGTCGCCGGCGGCCTGCTCTACGGGCTTTCGGCCGAAGCTGCCTACACCACAGCGGCCGTGCTGATGCTCATTGCCGCCGTGCTGATCTTCACCATCCCGAAACCTGCCCAGCGCAGCAGGACCGACAGGCCGACCGTACAGACCCTGTTCGCCGGCTTCGGCTATATCTGGAGCGAAAAGATCGTGCTCGGCGCGATTTCGCTCGACCTGTTCGCGGTGCTCCTGTCCGGCGCCTCGGCGCTGCTGCCGGTCTACGCGCGCGATATCCTCGAACTCGGCCCGTGGGGGCTCGGCCTGTTGCGCTCGGCGCCCGGCGTCGGCGCCATCTGCGTCGCCATCTGGCTGGCCGGACACCCGATCCGCAACCATGCCGGCCTTGTCATGCTCGGCTTCGTTGCGCTGTTCGGCGCGTTCACCGTCCTGTTCGGCCTCTCGACCATCACCTGGCTGTCGATCGCTGCTCTCGCCTTGCTTGGCGCCACCGACATGTTCAGCGTCTATATCCGCGAGACGCTGATCCAGCTGTGGACGCCGGACGACGTTCGCGGCCGCGTCAACGCCGTCAACCAGGTGTTTGTCGGCGCCTCCAATGAGCTCGGCGAATTCCGCGCCGGCACCATGGCCGCGCTGATCGGCACGGTTCCGGCCGTGGTGGTCGGCGGTGTCGGGGCGATCGCTGTTGCCGGGCTATGGGCGGTGCTGTTCCCGCAGCTGCGCAAGGTGCGTCATCTCAGGGGGCGAAACTGATTACCGCAGCGCCGGCTTGCCGAAAATCATCGGCAGGAACTCGCCGAGCCAGCGCTTGAGGTGCATGTCCCAGATCAGCCGGCCGCCGAGATGGTCGCGGCCGGGCTGTGCGCCGGGCAGTTCGAAGCGGTGCGCGCCGCGCACCACCCAGCGCTGCATCATCGCCCGGGTCAATTCGCCATGGAACTGGATGCCCCAGGCATTGTCGCCATAGCGGAAGGCCTGGTTGGGATAGGTTTCGGCCGTCGCCAAAAGCGTCGCGTCCTTTGGCAGCGAAAAGCCCTCGCGATGGAATTGATAGACCATCTCCGGCCAATGCATCAGCCTGCTGCCCGCTTCGGTCGCCTTAAGCGGATACCAGCCGATTTCGACGAGGCCCTCGCCGTGGCCCTCGACCCTGCCGCCAAGATGCTTGACCAGCATTTGCGCGCCGAGGCAGATGCCAAGCAGCGGCCGGTTCTCGTTGAGCGGAATTTTAAGCCAGTCGGTCTCGCGGCGGACGAACTCGTCGCCGTCATTGGCACTCATCGGGCCGCCAAACACCACTGCGCCGGCATGGCCATCCAACGTCTGCGGCAAGGCCTCGCCGAGCGGCGGTCGGCGGATGTCGAGGTCGAAGCCTTCCTCGATAAGCATATGGCCGACCCGTCCGGGGCTCGAATGCTCCTGATGCAGCACGATCAGGATCTTTGGTCTCGGGCTTGGCTTGGGCGGCATTGGAAGGCTGGACCCTGTCTATTCGTCGCTTGACGTTCCGGCAGCACCAGGAGCCGCGGCGGCCGCCTTGAGGCGCGCCTCGACACGGTCGCGACGTTCGACGCCGATCAGCTCGGCGACCCGCCAGACGGTATTGTCCTCGAGTTCGTGCAGCTCGCCATCGGCATAGACGATCTCCCACATCAGACCGATGAAGGCCTTTCGCGCCTCGGCGTCGAGATGGCGCTTGAGCACGCTGGTGAAGGCGTAGAGGTCGATCGCCTCATTGTCGGCCCGCTCGCCGGCAGCCGCCAACGCGTCGAGTTCGTCGCCGCTGATCGAGTAGCTTTCCGCCAGCACCTTCTTGAACCGCTCCCATTCGGTATCCTGGCGCACCCCGTCGGCGTTCATCACGTGGAAAAGCAGGGCGGACGCGGCAACGCGCGGATCGTCGGCGCTGGGGCTGGCGCCACCACCGGACGGCAGATCCCTTAGAAACGACAAAACGCGTTCGAACATTAAATCATTCCCAATAAGCCCGGGTCCACTCGACCCTTATCAGAACAAACGAAACCGGCGCGTCGATTTGTCCGCCGCGTCGTCGGGATCGACGCCGGGATCGTCGGGCAGCCGCGTCAGCTCCTGCGCCGGCTCGACGGCTTCGGCATCTTCCGGCACTTGGGCAAACGCCGCCGCGGTAATTGGTGTCACATGATCCTCGGCGGCACGGTTTTCCGTCCTCACTTCGGTCGCTGTGCCCGGTGTCTCGGCAGCAACGGCTGTGTGCTCGATCGCCTCGGCTGTTTCCTGTACCGGTTTGGCTGGAGCCGCGATGGCCGGCATCGGTCCCTCCGGAGTCTCTTCATGGCTGTCGATCAACTGGCCGAGCCGCTCCATCGGCGCCCGCCATTCGAATGCGTCGAGCCTGCCGGTGATCGGCGATACCGGAGCCCAGCGTTCGGAGACGACGCCGTCGGCGACCCAGGCCGGGTCGCGCGGCGCTCTCACCGCCTTCGACAGCAACTGCCGCACCTTGCCCTGGTCACCGCTCTCGGCCTCCTCGATGTCGGCCAGCAGCAGATAGGCGCCTTCGCGGCGATCCATGCGGATGGCGGCTTCCGCCTCGCGGCGGGCGGTTGCAAAATCTTGCGCATCGAGCGCGGCGCGCGCCACGGCAAGCGAGGCCTCGGCATGGTTCTTCTTCAGCTCCTGCAGCTTCTTTGCCCGGTTCAGCCGGTCGAGCACGGCATCGCCCGGCCGGGCATGGACATAGAGCTCCGCGATCTCCGGGTGCGGCTCGGCCTTCCACGCCGCCTCGAGGATTTTCGAGCCTTTGCGCACGTCGTTCTGCCGAAACAGCAATTTCGCCGCGACGACCGCCGCCGGTGCGAAATCCGGCCGCAGCCGGTTGGCTTCGAGCGCCGCCGCCCTTGCAGCATTGGCATCGCTGTCGATCAGCGCCTGCGCCTTGGCAGTCAGCAGCACGGCGCGACGCCGGTTGGCCGCATCGCGCTCGATCTGCCGGGTCGACTTCTGGGCATCGACCAGTTTCAGCGCGCCATCCCAGTCGCCACGCCCGGTCAGGTCTTCCAGCGTCGATTCGGCCGCCCAGGCCAGTTGCGGCGCCACCGCCGCGGCCCGGCCCGCATAGTGGCGGGCTGCGTTGCGGTCGCCGAGCCGCTCGGCCTCGAGATAAAGCCCGCGCAGGCCGAGCAGCCGCATTTCGGGATCATCGAGCATGGTCTCGAACTTTTCGCGGGCGCCTTCATGGTCGCCTTCGAGCAGCGAGGCCTGCGCGTCGAGCAGCTGGATCAGTGGCTCCTGATCGGAGCGGATCAGCTTTGCCGCTTCCTTGGTCTTCTTGCGGGCGAGCGCGCCGTCACCGGCGCCGGCGGCGATCATCCCGGTCGACAGCGCCTGGTAGCCGCGGTCGCGGCGACGCACGCGGAAATAGCGCGAGATCGTATAGGGGCTGTTCCACAGCGCCTTGACCAGCCACCAGACGATCATCACCGCGGCAACCACGGCAACGACCGCCACCGCGGCGACCATCAGGCTGACCTGGTATTGATAGCCGTTGAAGGTGACGAGCATTTCGCCCGGCCGGTCGGCCAGCCAGGCGAAGCCGAGCCCGAGCGCAAAGACGGCGGCAAGGAAGGCGAGGATGCGGATCATTGGGTTCCTCACGCCTTCATCGCGCCGGCGATGAGCGAATCGATCTGCGTCTCGACCTCCATCCGCGCTTTCAGCTTGCCGGCAAAGTCGGCGCCGGCGGCCTTGGCCGCCTCAGGCAGGGTTTCGTATTCGCTGAGCGCCTTGGCGTAGTCGCCCTGGTTGACCGCGACCTCCATGCGCGCGACGGTTTCCGGAACGCCAGTGCCTCCGACGGCGCCGATCGGCCTGACCTTGACCAGCGATTCGGCGCTGGACAGCAGCTTCTGCAGGATGCCGGCATTCTGGTCGATGGGCGTCGCGGCAGCGACCATGGCGTTGGCGGCGGCGTCCGCTTCGGCGGCAATCTCGGAGCGCATCGGGACGCCCTTTTCGGCATAGGTGCGCAACGTCGCGATCTCGGGTGCATCGGGTGAGATCGCGGCAAAGGTTTCGAGTTCGGCGGCGAACGGTGCACCACGGTCGAGCGCTGCCTTGAGCGCCGAAGCGGCAATGGCCAGTGCGATCTTCGGCTGCGAAGCCTGTGCATCGACCTTGCCCGAGATCTGTGAAACCGACTGTTCCAGGGCCGCAAGCCGGCCTTCCTGCGCCTTTGCCGTGTCGCCGGCCGATTTCACCAGCGCATCGAGCGCGGCCAGCCTTTCGTTGAGCGGGCCGAGATCGACCGGCGCCGTGCCGCCGGCCTTGCCGAGGGCCGCAACCGCCGTCTCGATCTGCCTTACCTTGTCGCCAAGTGCCGCCAGGCCGGCATTGTCGCCGGCACCGCCTTGCTCGACCGCCGACTTCAACGTCGCAACGTCCGCCCTCACCTGATCCAGCGCCGCCGACAGCCCGTCCACCTTGGCCGATGCGTCATTGTTGGCGCCGGCCTGTCTGAGGTCCGCGACCTCGCGTTTCAGCGAAACGATCTCACCATTGACCGCGTCGAGCGACACGCCGCCCGACCCCGGCGCACCGAGCAGGCCGGCAAATTGCAGCCCGCCGGCCGCGGCGAGGGCGATGACGCCGCCGATAATACCGGCGGCGATGCCGTTGATGCCGCTTCGCTTCGGCTGCGCTGCCATATGGTCGTCCCTCGTCTCAGCTGTCTTCTCGCCGGAACCTGGGATCCCCGGTTCGTTGGCCCCGGTTCCTCTGGATGCATCTTCGAAACTGTAGTCGGAAACCGTGGAGCGCCCGGCCGGCGCATCCGAACCGGCGGGATAAGGGGTTTCCGCTTCCCTGGCAGAATCGACGCCGGCGTCCGCCGGCTCTTGCGTGCCGGCCGGCGCGGCTGCGTCGGCATGTTCCCATGGCTCGAGATCGGTCTGGTCCGCATGCACCGGCTCTTCAGGTGGCTCCGGCTGCGAGGCGTTCGCCGCTTCCTCGGCCCGCGCCTCGTCGGTCTGCGAGGTCACGGCATCCTGTTCGTCGGCGACTCGCGAGACGGCGCCAGGCTCAAGCTCGATGGTCACCGGCTCACGGCGGCTCTTGGAATGCCGCATCTTCGGCGTCTTGACCATGCTCGGGCTCCGCAAAATTCGCTTCGGGATGGTTTGAAGGGTCTAGCACATCACCAAGCGGTGAAAAGGGGCGGCGTGATGACGCCACGGCTTGGAGTTCAGTTTTGGCAAAACGCCGCAGGGCCGAATCCACGTGTCAAGCCAAGGCCCATGCTCGGCACACAAAAAACCCGCCTCGGCGGGCGGGTCGTTGGAGCCAATTAGCACCATAACCAAATTAGTAGCATAGCTGCCGGCACAAAGCAAGAACAAAATGTGCCCCGAGCGCAGTCATCCACGTTGGCACTGCCCCTCATCGCCCTGCCGGGCCCTTCTCCCCGTACAGTGACGGGGAGAAGGGCTCTCACGAGTCTCGACGCTTCTTCTGCAACGCTGGAGGTTGGCGAAATCCTCGGCGAAGGCACCCTCTCCCCGTCACTATACGGGGAGAGGATGCCGGCAGGCAGGTGAGGGGCGGCGCCAACGTTTGGAACAAGCTGGCACAGAGCAGCGGCGGATGCCGGTCAGCGCGGCGCCTGCAAAAGTCCCAGCAGCGCATCCTCGCTGGGCTCAGGCGCAATCCGGATCTCGGCGACGTCGCCCAACGCCGCGGCGATGCGCCCCGATAATCCGAAAAAGCGCGTTTTTTCAAAAACACCACGCAGCGCCGGCCGGCTAGCCAGGGCCTGCATAGCGGTGGCCGCCTTGGCCGAATAGAGCAGCACCGCCTCGACCGGCTGGGCGGACAGGCGCGCAAGAACGGCCTCGTCGGAGTAATCCAGGACAACGGTGTCGTAGGTCTCGACGGCGCGGACCTGAACGCCCGACGCCAACAGCCCTTCCTCGAAGCCGGGAAATCGCACTCGCCCGCAGAGATAGACGATCGTCTGCCCCGCGTAACCGCCAGCAAGCGCATCGGCCAGCGCCTCGGCATTGCCCGGGCCTTCGCTGACCGACAGAAACCCGGCAGCGCGGGCGGCTTCCGCCGTCTTCCTGCCGACGGCGTGGCACGGCAAGCCGGCGAGCGCCGCGATGACCTCTTTCGGCGCATGGCGAACGGCATTGGCGCTGGTGACCGCGACCGCCGCGGCGTCAGCGAGCGCGCCGGCATCGACCGGCAGCGCCACGGTTCCGGTCAATGGCAGCAGGATCGGCTGAAAGCCGGCATCCGCAAGCCGGCGCCCCGTGCGCGACGCGCCCGGTTCGGGCCTCGTCACAAGGACGCGGAGCATGTCAGGTCCAGCCATCGAAGAATGTTTCGCCGGCCCTGGCCCGAACGGTCGCCGCGGCTTCCGCGCCAATGCGCGCCGCCTCCTGCGCCGGCCCTTGCAGCCTGACTTCATGCGACTGCGTGCCATCGGGCGAGATGATCAGCCCGGCAAAGGAAACCGTTCCGCCCGATATCGTCGCATGTCCGGCGATCGGCGTGCGGCAGGACCCGTCGAGCGCCGCCAGGAAGGCGCGCTCGCAGGCCAGCGCCTCGCCGGTCGGCCCGTCGTGGATCGCTGCCAGCATCTGTTCCACGTCGCGGTCTCCGATGCGGCTTTCGATGCAGATCGCGCCTTGCCCCGGCGCCGGCGGAAAGACCTCGAGCGGCATCAGGTCGGTGACCACGTCTTCGAGCCCGAGCCGCTTCAGCCCGGCATAGGCGAGGATGGTGCCGTCGGCGATGCCGTCGTCGAGCTTGCGCAGCCGCGTCTGCACATTGCCGCGAAACATCACCACTTCGACGTCCGGCCGCATCCGCCGGATCAGCGCCTGGCGCCGCAGCGACGACGAACCGACCCTGGCGCCTTGCGGCAGGCCGGCAATCGTTCGCGCCGCCTTGCCGATGAAGGCATCGCGCGCGTCTTCGCGCGGTAGGAACGCGGACAGTTCCAGCCCCTCGGGCAACAGCGTCGGCATGTCCTTCGACGAATGCACGGCGATGTCGATGCGGCGCGCCAGCAGCGCCTCCTCGATCTCCTTGGTGAACAGGCCCTTGCCGCCGGCTTCCGACAGCGGCCGGTCCTGGATGCGGTCGCCGCTGGTCGAGATGACGACCACCTCGAAAGCTTCCGCCGGCATGCCATGCGCCGCCATCAGTCGCGCCTGCGTTTCATGCGCCTGCGCCAGCGCCAGCGGGCTGCCGCGTGTTCCGATTTTCAAGGTTGTTTGCATGACGCGCCGTCCGTGATAACCCCCGGCAGGTTTTCGGGTTTTCTCCTATCGGGGAAAGGCCGACAGTACAATCTGTACGATTTTTGGACAGCGACGAATTGATCCGCGTTCTGGGCATCGAGACGAGTTGCGACGAGACCGCCGCCAGCGTGGTGGCGCTGGACGGTCGCAGCACGCCGCAAATCCTGTCGAACATCGTGCTCAGCCAGATCGAGGAGCATGCCGCTTTCGGCGGCGTCGTGCCGGAGATCGCCGCGCGCGCCCATGTCGAGGCGCTCGACGGCATCATCGAAGCAGCGCTCGCCGATTCCGGCGTCGACCTCGCCGATATCGATGCGATTGCCGCCACCGCCGGTCCCGGTCTTGTCGGCGGGCTGATCGTCGGCCTGATGACGGCCAAAGCAATCGCCGCGGCAGCCAAAAAACCGCTGATCGCCATCAACCATCTCGAAGGTCACGCGCTGACGGCCAGATTGATCGACGGGCTCGACTTTCCCTACCTCTTGCTGCTGGTCTCCGGCGGTCATACCCAGATCGTCGCCGTACGCGGCGTCGGCGACTACCAGCGCTGGGCGACGACGATCGATGACGCGCTTGGCGAGGCCTTCGACAAGACGGCCAAGATGCTCGGCCTGCCCTATCCGGGCGGACCGAATGTCGAGAAGGCGGCGGCAACCGGTGACGCGACGCGTTTCGCCTTTCCGCGCCCGATGAAGGGCTCGGTGCAGCCCGATTTTTCCTTCTCCGGCCTCAAGACCGCGGTGCGCCAGGCGGCAACCGCGATCGCCCCGCTGAGCGATCAGGATGTTGCCGATATCTGCGCCTCGTTCCAGGCGGCGGTGGCGGATGCGCTGGGCGACCGTGTTGCGCGGGCGCTGACCCGGTTCCGTCAGCAATTCCCGGACAAAGCCGAGCCTGCATTGGTTGTCGCCGGCGGCGTGGCCGCCAATCGGACCATCAAGGCGACATTGCAGAGTCTTTGCGAGCAGGCCGGGTTCAGCTTCGTCGCGCCGCCGCTCAACCTCTGCACCGACAATGCGGCGATGATCGCCTGGGCCGGCATCGAGCGCCTGCGCGCCGGCATATCAGGTGAAAACGCCGCCGATCTCGTGCCGCGCTCGCGCTGGCCGCTGGACAGCATCTCGGCCCCGATGGTCGGCTCGGGCCGGCGTGGGGCCAAGGCATGACCGGCAGCGAGCACAAGGCGCCAAGCGGCTGGCGCGTCGCCGTGCTCGGCGGCGGCGCCTGGGGCACGGCGCTGGCGCTGGCCACGCTGCGCGCCGGTCATTTCGTCCGCCTCTATGCGCGCGACCCGGAGACCGTCGCGGCGGTCGACCGTGGCGAAAATCCGCGCTATCTGCCGGGCATCGCGCTCGATCCCGGCATCGTGGCGACGAGCGACATCGAGGCGGCGCTCGACGGTGCCGACTGCGTTCTGGCGGTAGCGCCGGCGCAATCGTTGCGGATTATGCTGACGGCCGCGTCCAGCCATATGCCGAAAGGCGTCCCGCTGGTCCTCTGCGCCAAGGGCATCGAGCGCGACACCGGCGCGCTGCTATCGTCCATCACCGAGGAAATACTGCCGGCAAATCCGGTCGCCGCTTTGTCCGGCCCAAGCTTTGCCACCGACGTCGCCAGGGGCCTGCCGACGGCCGTCGTGGTCGCCGCCCGCGACGAGGCTCTGGCCACCGACCTTGCCGCCCGCTTTTCGGCGGAAAATCTGCGCTGTTATTCGAGCGACGATCTAATCGGCGTCGAGATCGGCGGCGCGCTGAAGAACGTCTTTGCCATTGCCGCGGGTGCCGTCACCGGCGCCGGGCTCGGTGCCAGCGCCCAGGCGGCGATGGTGACGCGCGGCTTCGTCGAATTGCGCCGCATCGGCGCCGCCTTTGGCGCCAAGCCGGAGACGCTGATGGGGCTTTCCGGCCTCGGCGACCTGCTGCTCACCTGCTCGTCCGCGCAGTCGCGCAATTTCGCCTATGGGCTGGCGCTGGGGCAAGGCAAGCCGCTTGCCGGCTTGCCTTTGGCCGAAGGCGTGCCGACGGCGGCAATCGCCGCCCGCATCGCCGGCGAGCGCCGGATCGACGCGCCGATCATCGCCGCCGTCGCCGCCATACTGGACGGCACCATAACCATAGACCAGGCTGTGTCGGCGTTGATGACAAGGCCACTCAAGACCGAAACCGACATGTGATCGCGAACGATTGCGGAGATGGAAAGATGCTGTTTGCGTTGATTTGCAAGGACAAGCCAGGAAGGCTGCAGGTGCGGCTCGATACGCGGCCCAAGCACCTTGCCTTCCTGGAAGGGCTGAACGGCGACAAGAAATTGGCCTTCGCCGGCCCGTTCCTCGACGCCGACGGCAAGCCGAACGGCACTCTCGCCGTTGTCGAGGCGCCTGATCTGGCTGCGGCAAAAGCCCTGTCGGCGGCCGACCCCTATACCAAGGCAGGGCTGTTCGAAAGCGTCGAAATCCGGCAGTGGAACTGGAGTTTCAACAAGCCGGCGGATATCTGATGCATGTCGCGCAAAAGTGTGCAGCGGTTTTGTGATAGCGACATGCATACAACAAGAACCTAAAGCGCGTCGCATGAGGCCGGTCGAACGCGACGCGCTTTTAGTCGCGGCGGCACCTGAGGAGGAGCAACACAATGAACTACTGGCTGTTCAAATCCGAACCTTCGGTCTTCTCCTTCGAGGACCTCAAGGCCAAGGGCAAGGCCGGCACGCAATGGGACGGCGTGCGCAATTATGCGGCGCGCAACAACATGAAGGCGATGCAGATCGGCGATCTCGGCTTCTTCTACCATTCCAATGACGGGCTGGACATCGTCGGCATCGCCGAAGTCTGCGCTCTGGCCCATCAGGACAGCACCACCGACGATCCCCGCTGGGAGTGCGTCGACATCCGCGCCTTCAAGGCCATGCCGAAGCCGGTGACGCTGGAGCAAGCCAAGGCCAATCAAAAGCTGGCCGACATGGCGCTGGTGCGGCTCGGGCGGCTGTCTGTGCAGCCGGTGACGCCGGCCGAATGGCAAGAGGTTTGCCGCATGGGCGGCCTGACGCCGGCGCCATGACGGCGCTGACGCCGGACAGCGCCAGGAAATTCATCCTCGACAACACGGCGCTGATGGCGCCGCCACATGTGCCGGAGATCCGCCTGCACCTGGCCGACGAGGCGCACGAACTGTGGCGGCGGACCGAGGACGAGCTGACCGAAATCGGCCTGCCGCCGCCCTTCTGGGCTTTTGCCTGGGCCGGCGGCCAAGGCCTTGCCCGCTACATCCTCGACAATCCGGCGGCGGTGCGCGGCAAGCGCGTGCTGGACTTCGCCTCCGGCTCCGGCGTTGTCGCCATTGCCGCGGTGAAGGCCGGAGCTGCCGAGGTGATCGCCGCCGATATCGACCCGTTCTGCGCGACCGCGATCCGCCTCAATGCCGAGGCAAATGGGACCGAGATAAAATTCCTCATCGGCGACTGCATCGGCAGCGATGCCGGCTGGGACGTGGTGCTGGCCGGCGACGTCTTCTACGACAAAACTTTCGCCGACAGGCTGATGCCGTGGTTCGCCCGGCTGAGGGCGCGCGGTGCCGACATTCTCGTCGGCGATCCCGGCCGCTCCTATCTGCCGAAGACCGGGCTGGAGCCGCTTGACGTCTACGAAGTGGCGGTGACCCGGGCGCTGGAGGACGCCGAGGTCAAGCGCACCACCGTCTGGCGCCTTGCTTGACGGCATCGCCGAACAGGCGTTCCATCGCGCAATCGACCGGAGGGAACCATGGATTTTTCAGCAATCAATTGGCTGGCGGTAATCGTCGCCGCCGTCGTGGCGTGGTTGTTCGGCGGGGCCTGGTACATGGGCTTGAGCAAGCCGTGGCTGAAGGCCGCCAAGCTTGATCCGGCGACGATGAGCAAATCGATGCTGCCCTTCGTCGTCTCCTTCATCGCGGAGCTCGTCATGGCGCTGGTCATGTCGCTGATCATCGGCGCCGTGACCGGCGGCGAGCCGAGCCTGCTTGCCGGGGTGATCTTCGGCTTCGTTCTCTGGCTGGGGTTCGTCGCCACCACGCTTTCGGTCAACCATCGCTACGAAGGTTTCGGCTGGGATCTGACGCTCATCGATGTTGGTCACTGGCTCGGCGTGCTGCTTCTCATCGGCGCGGTGATCGGCTGGTTCGGCGCGGCGGCGGGCTGACCGTCAGCTCGGGGTCCTGGCGATTTCCTCGAGAAGCCAATCGCGAAAGGCGACGATGCGCGGATCATTCGCCGCGGTCTCCGGATAGACCAGGAAATAGGCGAATTCGGGCGCGACCTTGATGCCGAGTTCGAACGGCCGGATCAGCCTACCTTCCGAAAGGTCGTTTGCCACCATGGCGAAATCGGCGAGCGCGACCGCGTTGCCGTCGAGCGCGGCCTGGACGGCATCCGTCGAGTTGCCGAACACGATGGTCCGGCTGTCGTCGAAATCGTCGACGCCCGCCGCCGCCATCCACATGCTCCAGTTCGGCCAGGTGACGCCCTGGCGCGACCACTCGATATGCGCCAGCGTATGATGAAACAGGTCGCGCGGCTCCTTGAGCGGCGGCCCGGCCCGCAACAGGGCCGGGCTGCAGACCGGAATGATAACGTTTTCGAACAGCCGGTGCGAGCGAAGCCCCTGATATTTGCCCGTGCCGAAACGGATGCCGAGATCGACGTCGTCGCGATCGAAGTCGCGCACCTCGTAGCTGATGTCGAAACGCAGCTCGATCGCCGGATGCTGCTTGCGAAAATCGTCGACGCGCCGCATCAGCCACTTCGTCGCGAATTGCGCATCGAGGGTGACCTTCAGCAGCGCCGATCCGCGTGCCGTCTTCTGCGCCCGTGAGACGGCCCGGCCAAGCAGGTCGAGCGCATCGGTCGAAGCTTCGAACAGCACCGCACCCGCCTCGGTCAGCCGGATCGTGCGGCTGGTGCGTGTGAACAGCACGATGCCGAGCTGATCCTCGATTTCCTTGATCTGATGGCTGACCGCTGCCGGCGTCAGGCCGAGCTCGTCGGCGGCGCGGGTGAAATTGAGATGCCGGGCCGCTGCCTCCAGCGTCCGCAGCGCACGGGTTCCAGGCAGCAGGCGCGCCATTAGTGCCAGACGAGGAGAGTTCGGTCGAGCATTCCAATTCTCAAAAAAAACTTGAAGATGCAGAAAAAACTACTCGTTTCCCGTTTTGATTTCAATCGGTCATGATCTGGTCATCGAAGAAACATCAAACCGGATTTGATGTCCGGAGAAGCGGATTGCACCATGTCTGACATCACCTTGCGCCCTGTTACCCTCCGCCCGGCCTGGCTGCGCGCCGTGCTTGACTGGTTTCGCTACGCAAAAATCGCGGTCAATCTTCCCTACGAGAATGTCGAGGATCTCTCTGATCGCCAGCTGCGCGACATCGGCGGCGAACGCAAGGACATCGCACGCGCCATGGACCGCGAACTCGGTCGGCTCGGCCTTCTCGACACGGGTTGGCAGCTGCCGAGGAAGCGCTAGGACGGTGTAGTGAGTAGTGAAGCTAAGCGGCGGGTCCGCGAATATCCTTCCCGACCAATTCGCTCACTATTCTCCCCTACCTTGCCACCCTTATCACCGTCCGTTCCGACAGCAGCGGCAGCAGCCGCGCCATGGTGCGAGCCGTTACCGCGACGCAGCCTTGCGTCGGCGTAAAGCCGGGGCGCGCCAGGTGGAAGAAGATGGCGCTGCCGCGCCCGCGCCGCCGCGGCACAATGTTCCAGTCCAGCACCAGGCAGGCGTCATAGAGATCGTCGGTGCGCAGCATCCGCTCATGGCTGGCGCCATAGGGGATTTTGACCGGGCGGTTGTAGTTGCGGTCCCCAGGCACTTCGCACCAGCCGAGGTCGCGGCCAATCGGCGTCATCGCGAGCCGCGTCCGGCGGCCGCCGGCAAAACGGTCGCCGCGAAAATATCCCGACAATATCCGCATCGAGGCAAGCGGCGTGGCGCCGTCGCCCTCGCGCTTGGCCGCCGAGATGCCGCCATGCCCCAGCGCACATGGAAACACCAGTTTGCCGGCCTGCAGAAAGCCTTGGCTGGCATGGCCTGGGCGCGCGCGCACGGTGAGCACGGCGAGCCCTTTCGGCAAAATTGCGCCGACTGCATTGCGATCGTGTTTTTTCTTGTATGATCGTGCCACGGAACAAATCACTGTGAACGGCTGTTGTGCCGGTCAGCTTCCGCATAAACAGGCTGCGGTCAACTGAAATCTCTTTTCAAAACAACGGATTGATCCATGACTTCACGCACCATTCTGATCGTCGACGACGATGACGACCTGCGCGGCACCCTTGTCGAGCAATTGTCGCTTTATGAGGAATTCGATGTCCTGCAGGAAGCGACCGCCGCCAAAGGCGTCGCCACGGCGCGCGGCGGGCTCATCGACCTGCTCATCATGGATGTCGGCCTGCCCGACATGGATGGCCGCGAGGCGGTAAAGATATTGCGCAAGGGCGGCTACAAGGCGCCGATCATCATGCTGACCGGCCACGATACCGATTCCGACACCATCCTTGGCCTCGAGGCCGGCGCCAACGACTATGTGACGAAGCCGTTCCGCTTTGCCGTGCTGCTGGCCCGCATCCGCGCCCAGCTGCGCCAGCACGAGCAGAGCGAGGACGCCACTTTCTCGGTCGGCCCCTACACGTTCAAGCCCAGCCAGAAGCTTCTGATCGACCCGCGCGGCGCCAAGGTACGGCTGACCGAAAAGGAAGCCTCGATCATCAAATATCTCTACCGCGCCGACCAGAAGGTGGTGACCCGCGACGTGCTGCTGGAGGAAGTCTGGGGCTACAATTCCGGCGTCACCACCCACACCCTGGAAACGCATGTCTACCGGCTGCGCCAGAAGATCGAGCGCGATCCTTCCAACGCGGAAATTCTCGTGACAGAAAGCGGCGGCTACAAGCTGGTTCCTTAAACATTTCATTATTCAAATAAGCGATCCGGGCGGGGCGCTTTTCGGGTACGGTCCTGAGGCTGGAGGTGGTTTTGGATCGGCCTCGTAGGGGAGGAGTCGGACTGACGGTTCGGGGACATAGCTAGATGGCGCTGGATGACGACATCCGCATCCTGTCCACCGTGAGGCTCTTCGAGGGCTTTACGCAGGAACAACTGCGTCTGCTCGCCTTCGGCGCCGAAACCACCAGGTTGCAAGCCGACCACAAGCTTTACCGCGAGGATGACGCGGCCGATTGCGCCTATATCGTGATCAGCGGCCGCATCGTCCTCTACCGCGAGCACGACGGCGAGCGCATCCCGATCGGCACCGCCGGCCCCGGCACCATGCTCAGCGAACTGGCGCTGATCGCCGATACCAACCGGCTGACCAGTGCCTCTGCCGAAATCGATTCGGAAGTGCTGCGGCTCAGCCGCAAGATGTTCCGCCGCATCCTTGAGGAATACCCGGAGCTGGCGGTTCACCTGCACCAGCGCATCTCGGAGGATTTCCTGGCGATGATCCGCCGCATCGAGGAACTTGGGCCGCGTTTTGCCGGCTAATACAGCGCCTCTGGTCTAACCAGATCGGTTTCGGAACGCGAGTTCTCAAGGCCGGTGCGTTGCGGAAACAAGCTCGGCCTTGCGCCGCGCCGTCTCCAGTCCGAGCGCAATGAAGCGGCGCGCATGTTTGGCCAGCTCCATATTGTCGGTCCACAGATTGCGCCAGATGGCGGTTTTCCGCGACAGGTTCTCATCGACGATTTCCGACGAGAAGGATTCGAAGCTGAGGTCGTCGCTGTAGCCGATGGCGGTCAGCGCGTCGAATATCGCGGCAAAATCGATATTGCCGGTGCCGAGGAAGCCGCGATGGCTCTCACCGATATGGACATAGCCGATCTTGCTTGCGGCGTTGCGAATGGCCAAGCCGACATCGGCCTCCTCGATGTTCATATGGAAGCTGTCGAGATGCAGGAAGATGTTGTCGGAGCCGCTGTCCGCGATGAAGGCCATGTCTTGCGCGGCGGTGTTGAGCAGGTTGCTTTCGAAGCGGTTGACGATCTCGAGGTTGAGGCGCACGCCTGCTGATTTTGCTGTCTCGGCCACCTCGGCAAGCGTGCCGGCGCTGCGGTCCCACTGGTCGCGCGTCGGCGCTTGCGTCTGCAATCCATGGCTGGTGCTGAGGATGCCGGCAACCTTCTGGCCGCCAAGATCGCGGGTCAGCGCGATCGTACGTCTCAGGATTTCGACTCCGCGCGCCGCAATCGTTTTGTCGGCGCTCGAAATATCGCCGTCGGCCGGCAGTCCGATGCTGATCGCGACGCCGAGGCCGAGATCGCCGATCCGCTTGGCCAAGCCGTCGATGTCGACATTGGCGGGGTCGAGATAGGAGAATTCGATCAGGTCGAAGCCTGCCTCCCTGGTGTTGGCCAGCGTCCGCTCGAGGTCGCTCTGCGCCGAGCTCGCCGACCAGACGAATGAGTGGATTCCGATGCGCGACATGATTGTCTCCGGTCATTCCAGGAGTAGCGGACCCAAGTCCAAATCGGCTTTTGGCAATCCATACTCCGACAAAAAGGTGGGGGCGGGGAGAACGCCCCGCCCCCGCTTGGGGGGGGGTGAGAGCGGGGGTGGAGCCCGTTGGATGGAGATTTTTAAAAAACAAAAGCCCAA
>NZ_JAMYUV010000054.1:0-39869 GCF_040323405.1 Mesorhizobium sp. M0048
GGCTGATGGTGCCGCTGAACCGCCGGACAAGGTTCATCGACATATTCGAGCAATGGCAGTTGCCGGTCATTCTGTGCGCCCGCACCGCGCTCGGAACAATCAACCACACCCTGCTGTCGATCGAGGCCCTGCGGGCGCGCGCTATCCCGCTGGCCGGCATCGCCTTCATCGGCGATGAGATGACCGATACGCAACGGACGATCCTGGAATTCGGCGACGTGCCGCAACTCGGCAGGCTGCCGCACCTCGATCCGCTGACGGACAAAACGCTGAGACAGGCGATGATTGCCGGCTTCGACCTCGCTTTGATTGCCGGAGGCGAATGATGCCGCAATCCCGTGTGTGGCATCCCTTCACCCAGCACGCGCTCGAGCCGGCGATCCCTGAAATCGTCCTGACTGAAGGCGCCTATCTCCACAAAGCCAATGGCGCGCGCATTCTGGACGCCATTTCCTCCTGGTGGGTCGTCACGCATGGCCACCGCCATCCCCGTATCATGAAGGCCATCGAGACCACTGCGTCGCGCCTCGATCAGATCATCTTCGCGGGGTTCACGCACGAGCCGGCCGAACGCCTGGCCAAGGCGCTTGTCGGCCTCGCTCCCCCCGGACTCGACTGGGTGTTCTATTCCGACAGCGGCTCGACCGCCGTCGAAGTTGCACTGAAGATGGCGCTCGGTTATTTCCGCAACATCGGCGCGCCGCGCTGGCGCATCGTGGTCATGGAGCACAGCTATCATGGCGACACGATCGGCACGATGAGCGTCGGTGCCCGCGGTGTGTTCAACGCCGCCTACGAACCCTTGCTGTTCGAGGTCGACACCATTCCCTTCCCTGCCGCCGGGCGCGAACAGGAAACGCTAGATTGTTTCGAGGCCGTCAGCCGCGACCAGCGCGCCGCCGCGCTGATCGTCGAGCCGCTGGTGCTTGGCGCCGGCGGCATGCGGATGTATCCGGCGTCGGTTCTGTCCGAATTGAAGAAGGTCACTGAGGCCTCCGGCACGCTGCTGATCGCCGACGAGGTGATGACCGGCTGGGGGCGTACCGGAACCATGTTCGCCTGTGAGCAGGCGTCCATCTCACCCGACATCCTGTGCACCTCGAAGGGCCTGACCGGCGGCACCATCCCGCTGGCCGCCACGCTTGCCACCGATGCCATCTTCCAGGCTCACTATTCCGAGGACCGGAAGAAGACCTTTTTCCACTCGAGTTCCTACACGGCCAATCCGATTGCCTGCGCGGCAGCACTCGCCAATGTCGAGATCTGGCGTGACGAGCCGGTGGCCGAGCGGATCGCCACCCTGAGCGCGAGGCAGGCTGCCGGCCTTCGGCGCTTTCGCGATAATGCCAACTTCACCGACAGCCGGGCGATCGGCACGATCCTGGCTCTCGACCTGCGCGCCGGCTCTGCCGGCTATCTGGCCGAGATCGGACCTAAGCTGCGGGCATTTTTCCTCGAGCTCGGCCTGCTTGTGCGCCCGCTCGGCAATGTCCTTTATCTCCTGCCGCCCTATTGCATCACCGGCGACGAGCTCGATCGGCTCCATGACGCCATCGAGGATACCGGCGAACGCTTCGGTTCGAGGCCATGAGCAGGTCGTCACGCATTCTCGGGTTTGGCCATCATGCGCCTGGGCGAAAGGTGGCCAATGCCGAAATCGAGAACAATCTCGGCCTCGAACCGGGCTGGATCGAGCGGCGCACCGGAATTCGTTCGCGCTTCTGGGCAACGGACGAAGACACGCTGTCTGGTCTTGCTGCGCAGGCCGGCGCCATGGCGCTGGCCAGCGCCGGCATTGCGCGCCACGACAGCGGTCTGCTGTTACTTGCCACCTCGACGCCCGATCACCTCCTGCCGCCCAGCGCGCCCCTGGTCGCACATCGGCTGGGGCTCGGCCGCGCCGGCGCTGTCGATCTGACCGGCGCCTGCGCCGGCTTCATCTACGCGCTGATGTTTGCGGACGGATTTACCCGCCTGCACGGCAAAGCGAGCCTTGTTATCGCCGCCAATATCCTCAGCCGCCGCATCAATCCCTCTGAGCGCGCCAGCGCCGTGCTGTTTGCCGATGCCGCCGGCGCCCTCGTGATCGGTCCGTCCGAGGATACTGATCGGGGGATTCTCGGTGCCTCCGTGGATTCCGACGGATCGCGATACGGGCTGATCCAGATTCCCGCAGGAGGAAGCAACAAGCCGTTTCACGGTGACCTCGATCTCGCGCAAACCCGAATGACGATGATCGACGGACGCGAAGTGTTCGCAAAGGCCGTCGAGATGATGACCGATTGCTCGCAGGACGCGCTCGCTGCAGCCCACATGCAGCCGCAGGATGTCGGCCGGTTCGTGCCGCATCAGGCCAATGCCCGTATTTTCGATGCGGTCGGGAAGAACCTCGGAATAGCCGATCAAGCAATCGTCAAGACGATCGCCGAGTACGGCAATTCTTCCGCCGCGACGATCCCGCTGTCTCTGTCGCTGGCCCATCAAACGGAGCCGTTCCGGCAGGGAGAGAAAATCCTGCTGGCGGCGGCGGGTGCGGGCCTGAGCGGCGGCGCCCTTGTCGTCGGAATTTAGCGGCGCGGTCCGGATGCCAAGATTGACCTTTGATGATGAATAGGGACAACAGAACCAATGCGAAAACTAGTATGGAGCTCGCAGGTCATTCATCGAGACATAGATCGTCTTCATCTCTGTATAGTGGTGTAACGCAAGCTTGGAATTTTCCCGGCCGACTCCCGATAACTTTGAACCGCCAAAGGGGGCTTCGACAGGCGCAAGATTATAGGTGTTGATGTAGCAGGTTCCTGCTTCGAATTCCTTGGCCACCCGATGGGCTCGCGTAAGGTCGCCAGTGAATACCCCTGCCGCTAGGCCAAACTCGGTCGCATTGGCTCTTGTGATTACCTCCTCTTCGGTTTCGAATTCTAGCACGGACATAACGGGACCGAAGATTTCCTCTCGCGCTATCGTCATTTCGTCTGTCACATCAGCAAAGACCGTGGGCTGCAGATAAAAGCCCGGCCTGTCCAGCTGAAGTCCTCCGTGAACAAGTCGCGCGCCCTCCGCGAGGCCCTTGGCAATATAAGCCTTCACTATTTCCAACTGGCGTTCACTTACCATAGGTCCAAAGTTGACCTGTGGGTCCATAGGGTCGCCGATTTTTGTTGAAGCCAGTCTCGAGGAAAGCCTTTCAAGGAAGGCAGTCTTTATTCGTTTCTGCACGAAGACGCGTGTGCCGTTGGAGCAGACTTGACCCGAAGAGAAGAAGTTTCCAACGATGGCGCCACTGACGGAATTCTCAAGGTCTGCGTCGTCGAAAACAATCAGTGGCGATTTTCCGCCGAGTTCCATCGTGACGTGTTTCATCCCCTTAGCTGCAGCCGCGTATACCCTGCGCCCCGTCGGAACAGAGCCAGTCAGGGACACTTTGGCCACGCGCCGATCGGCCACGAGGGCGGCTCCAACATCGCCATATCCCTGCACAACGTTGAAGACGCCGTTCGGAGCACCGGCTTCCACAAGAGCTTCAGCAAGCTTCAGCGCAGATAGCGGCGTCGTTTCGGATGGCTTGAAAATCATTGCATTGCCGCAAGCTAACGCCGGTGCGGCCTTCAAACAGGCGATTTGAATCGGATAATTCCATGCGCCTATGCCAACACAAACGCCAAGCGCCTCCGGTATTGTAAAGGCGAAGTCTCCATTGGCCAGGGGAATATACTCGCCCGTCAAGCTCGCGGCCAGCCCACCAAAATACTCCAATGCATCGGCCCCGGAAGATGCATCCGCAACGAGCGTTTCCTGGATGGGTTTGCCGGTGTTGTGCGTCTCGAGTTCAGAAAGGTCGTAATTGCGCTCACGCAATATCTCGGCTGCGCGACGCAGAACGCGTCCGCGCTCTGTTCCTGTCTTAGCGGCCCAATTCCTCTGCGCGGTCTTTGCTGACTGCAGCGCCTTTTCCACTATAGCTGGCGTGGCGGCGTGAAGCCTAGCGATTATCTCACCCGTCGCCGGATATATAACCTCGATCGCTTTGCCGGCTGCGCTCTCGACATATTCTCCGTCGATGAAGTGACTGGCCTTCGGCTGAAATTTCATTCCGTTTGCACCTCGGACGAGTTCACTATGCAGGCTTGAGTCCGCTTCAGCCCGTCAATCCTGTTTCAATGCAGACATCGGCTTCTGCTACGGAGGTGTGACCGTCGTATCATCGCTGGCCACAGTTGGAAGTGCGAAAAAAAGTAATGTGGTTAGTGAATTTGTTTCGGTTACCCCGCGCCAAAAGCTCGAATATGAACTTGGCATCGAGGCAAAATGAGCCGACCAATGTCATTCAAGGGCATTTATCCGCCCGTCAATACGCCGTTTCAGGCGAACGGATCAATCGGTGGCGACGGCTTCTGCGTCATGGTCAACTACCTGGTGCCATTGGCAGGCACGGCATCATCGATGGTTGGACGACCGGCAAATACTACGCCGAATGTCATCGTTACTAGCACGTGACGAAGGCGGCGAACGCCGACGGGCGGTCGGGCTTGCCCGCGACAATCATACCGGCTCGCAGCCTCGACCTTCACCGTCAACCTCGGCAAGGCAGGTTGTATCGCGCGCGACATCCGCCCCGGTACATGAACCATCGATATTGCCGCGGTGGCCAGGCAGGAACTCACTTCTATGGACGTCGACAAGGTTGTGCGCACGCCCGGGGCCATATCCCGCTGCTATCATATCCGTCCAACATTGCCCGCGACATCAACAAGACCATTGACGGCGTCTTGCAGACAGAGCCGGCACCACGCTTCCCAGTTCATCTCATTGGCCGAACTGGCGTCTATCACGCCACGTGGGGCGCCAACCAAAGGACTGCTCGCTGAACTCGAAGCGCTTGAGAGATCGTAAATAGGCGATCGCGCTTGGATCAGCTGGCAGACACACAGAGGCACATGAGTTGACAATGCAGTCCTGCCATCAAGGCAACAGCCGCCAAAGCTAGAATTGGAGCGTACTATATGTTTGTTTCGCCTGTCCTGGAAATCGAGAAGGACTGGATAGACTATAACGGCCATCTCAACATGGCCTATTACAACGTGCTCTTCGATCGCGCTGGAGAAGATGCGTTCGAAAAGATGGGGCTTGGGGCTGGGTACCCCCGCGCACGCGCCTTGACTAGCTATTCTGCCGAAGTCCACGTCTGTTATATCCGAGAACTCCATTTCGGACACTGCGTCACCGCCACATTCCAGCTGCTGGACCACGACGAGAAGCGCGTGCATTTCTACCAAGAGCTTCGCCACATCGATGGTTGGCTGGCGGCAACGTCTGAACAACTGTGCCTGCACATCGACATGTCCGGTCCGAAGGTGGTGCCATTTCCTCCCGACATCCTTGCTAACCTGGAACGGGTGCAGGCTGATCACGCGTTACAGGTTGTCCCTGTCCGCGTGGGTAGGGCGATTGCGATCAAGAGGCAGGCGCACGAATGACGCTGGTGGTCCGAGACAATAATCGATGGTGATGCCGGCCTTGATTGCGTTCTGCTGGTAGGTTGTTTCGCCGTCCACCCCTCGTGAGGGCTGCATCGCGAGCGGTTCAGCCTGTCCGTGCGATGAACCAAGTTGAGGGGAGGGGTGTTTACCGTTCGAGTTCAAGGCATGGCCCAAGCTTCGCAAAGCCAAGGAATACGGGGCTAACACACTAAGGGAAATCACACCAGCGCCACCGATTGCCCGCACGCCGCCGTGATCACGGAGCCCTGCTAGTTCCCGGCGCTCACCATCCGCCTGGAACGGATCGCCTTGTCCAACCAGCCGACCTCCATCTCTGGAAGGGAAGACAGCAGTAGATCGGTATAGGGATCGAACGGTGGGGCGAGAACCTGACCCTTTGGCCCATAGCGGACTACTTGCCCGCGATACATCACCGAGATGAAGTCGGCGATCGATTTCACCGTTGCGAGATCATGGGTAATGAACAGGTAGGCTACCCCCTCCTGCTTCTGCAACTGCAGCAGAAGGTTCAAAATGCCATTGGCGACCAAGGGATCTAGGGCCGACGTCACCTCGTCGCAGATGATCAGCCTGGGCTTTGCCGCAAGCGCCCGTGCGATGCAAACACGCTGCTTTTGTCCGCCCGACAGTTCTGCAGGATACCGGTCTGCAAAGCTCCTGCCCATTTCGATCTTGTCAAGCAGTTCGGCCACGCGATGGTTGCGCTCCGCACCCCTGATGCCGAAATAGAATTCGAGCGGCCGACCGATGATCGTTGCAACGGTCTGGCGCGGATTCATCGCAATATCCGCCATCTGATAGATCATTTGAATTTGCCGAAGGTCATCCTTCGATCGCTCGGCCAGCCGCCGGGGGAGGTCGCGCCCGTCGAACTGGATACTTCCTGCCAAAGGCGGCAGCAACCCGGTGATCACCCGCGCCAGCGTCGATTTACCGGAGCCTGATTCACCCACCACTGCGAGCGTCTGTCCGGGATGAAGGTCCAGGGAAACATCGCATAGGACCTTGATCGCTCCGCCGCCGTAACATGCGGTCACGCCTTTGACGGACAGCACAGGCGCCGTGCCGCAGTCCTTCTGCTCGTGATCGATGTGATGGACTGAAACGAGGGCTCGCGTGTATTGCTCGTGCGGCTCGTTGATGATCTGCTGCGTCATTCCTCGCTCCACGAGTTTGCCATGCCGCAGAACCATGATCTCGTCTGCGACCTGCGCCACCACCGCCAAATCGTGGGTGATGTAGAGTGCTGCGACGCCGGTATCCCGGATAGCGTCCCGGATCGCGGCCAACACGTCGATTTGCGTGGTGACGTCGAGTGCCGTAGTGGGCTCGTCGAAGACAATGAGGTCAGGTTCGGAACAGAGCGCCATAGCGGTCATGACTCGCTGCAACTGACCGCCTGAGACTTGATGGGGGAAACGTTTGCCGATGTTCTCGGGATCAGGGAGGCCAAGCTTCTTGAACAGAGCAATCGCCCGTTTCTCGGCTTCGGTCCGCGTCGCCATCCCGTGGAGAAGGGCCGCCTCCACCACCTGGTCCATCAGCCGATGGGCGGGGTTGAATGCGGCGGCGGCCGACTGAGCAACGTAGCAGACTTGGCGGCCCCTGAGTTTCCGCACGCCATCTGCTCCGACCTTTAGTATGTCACGGCCCCCAAGAATGACCTCGCCGCCAGTTATTTTCACCCCGCCGCGACTATAACCCATGCTGGCCAGGCCAATGGTGGACTTGCCCGCGCCGGACTCCCCGATTAATCCCAGAACCCTGCCTCGTTTCAGCGTGAGCGAAACGTCATCGACGAGAATTACCTCGTCCGGGCTCTCGCCGGATGGGTAAACCGTCGCTTCAATCCGGAGGTTGCGGATGTTGAGCAATGTCTCGACGTTTCCCTCGCAGCTATCTTCGCTACGGGTAGCGTCGCCCCGGGCGTCGCCCTGCACATTCAAGTACACGACTTTCCTCGACAATTGCTGTTCTCTCCCGATTTGGTTGTTCACGTGGCATTTCCTTATACGTGACAATCGACTGGAACGAGGAAACCATCGACAGCCCACCGCAACAGGCGTGCACTATACCAGCCCGGCGCCATGGCCAAGCGTAATTTGCCTCGGTATGGACACTCATAGCTGACCAGCGTCCGATGGCCGGTATCCTGCTAGTGCTCGTTGAGCCCACTTGCCCAATGAAGAAGCCAGTCCACAACCATGTTAATCGCCACCGACAGCAGAGCGATCGCGCCGGCTGGAAGCAGCGGCGTGATGTCGCCATATGTGATCAATGTCGCGCTATCGCGAACCATGGAGCCCCAGTCCGCTGTCGGGGGCTGGATGCCAAGACCAAGGAAGGATAGCCCGCTGATTAGCAGAAATACGAAACAAAACCGCAGGCCGAACTCCGAAATGAGCGTCGGTGCAATGTTTGGCAGGATCTCTCGTGTCATGATCCAAATAGGGCCTTCACCGCGGAGTCTCGACACTTCAACGTAATCCGAGACGGCGGCGTTGATCGCGACCGCTCGCGCCAGGCGAAAAACCCGAGTGGAATCCAAAACGGCAATGACAATTACGAGCGCTGGAATTGAGGTACCAAAAATCGACAGAAGGAGCAGCGCGAAGATCAATTGAGGTATGGACATCAACACGTCCACGAGGCGCGACAGAAGCTGGTCGGTCCAGCCTCCGAAGGTGGCAGCTGCCAACCCCGCTGAGGCACCAATGGAAAAGGCAAGGACGGTCGTCATCAGCGCTATCCCGAGTGTATTGCGGGCGCCGAACATAAGTCTCGTGAACATGTCACGCCCTAAGCTGTCAGTACCTAGCCAGAACTGAGCACTCCAGGGCTCGAATGGCGTTGCGACAATCTCGGCTTCGCTATATGGCGCCAAATGAGGTGCGAAAAGTGCTGCCAGCGTATAAAGTATGATGACCGAAATGCCAAACTTTGCGCTCAACGGTGACGAAGCCAATTTACTGGCTCCAGTCCTGATGATCCTTGGTGCAGACAGGAATGTCATGACGTATTTTCCAAAAGTTGCCCTACTAATAGATTGTGAGTCATTTTGGATGCATCAGGCGCGGGTTCATTATTATTGATAGTACGTCCGCCGTTAGATTGAGGACGACATACGTCGCCGCGAATATAAGACTGCAAGCCTGGACAACCGAAATGTCTCTCTTCTGCACCGAATCGACTATGAGCTGCCCAAGCCCCGGATAAACAAAGACGACCTCAACCACTACGACGCCGGTTATCAGGTATGCGAGGTTGAGGACGACGATTGTGGCGATGGGTGCCAGTGCGTTAGGCAATGCATGCCTGACAAGGACGCGCCACTCCGGTAGACCTTTCAATCGCGCAGTCTCGATATATTGATTGCCCAGAAGATTGATGATTGAGGTTCTTGTCATTCTCATCATATGGGCGAGCACGACCACCGCCAGGGTGAACGATGGAAGGGCGATCGCAGTCAAACGTCCAAGGACGCTCGTCTCAGAATCCACGTCGGAGAGGCTTGGGAGGATGCCGGCATGAACTGCAAATACTAAGATAAGAATGTAAGCGACGAAAAACTCAGGAAATGAGATCGAGGCAAGCGTGACCACATTGATTGCACGATCGATGAACGTGTTCCGGTAGAGCGCGGCCACAATCCCTCCGAGCAGTGCCAGTGGAACCGAGATCACCGCAGAACTCGCAGCGAGCACCAGAGTGTTAAAAAGCCGCGGCCTGATGAGCTCCCCTATGTCCCTGCCGGTGGCAAGCGTCGTCCCGAAGTTTCCACGCAAGATAGACCCGAGCCAGTCGAAGTAGCGCAGATAAATGGGTATATCGAGCCCAAGGCTTTTCCGGAGCGCCGCGACAGATTCGGGTGTTGCCGATTGCCCAAGGAGTTCAGTCGCGATGTCCCCAGGCAAGAATTGCACCCCCGCGAATATGATGAGCGAGACGATCCACAGCGTCAGCGCGCCTAAGGCGACGCGCTGACAGATGATCTTCGATATCGAGGTCATTGGCGAAATGAAAAGTCCCTAGACATCCTTCAACCACCAGCGTTCTGCGCAGCGGAAACTGTCCAAATCCCAATTCGACCCGATCTTGTTATGACCGACCTTCGTCGATAGCGCATTGATGTAGTTCGCGAAGACGGGAATGACGGAGCCACCGTCGTCTCTGCATAGGCTCTGCATCTCAGTGTACATCTCAAGCCGTTTCGCGTCGTCGAGTTCGCCCCTTGCGGTTATCAAGAGTTCATTGAAGCGCGGGTTTTTCCAGTGGGTGTCATTCCAAGAAGCCCCAGCCGCATAGGCTACAGTGAACATCCAGTCCGCAGTAGGCCTACCACCCCAATAGCCGGTGCTCCAGGGCTTCTTGAGCCAGACATTGTCCCAATAGCCGTCACTCGGTTCTCGGACAACATCAACGATGATACCTATCTTCGCGGCATCCTGCTGATAAAGCACCGCGGCGTCGACCGCGCCGGTGTATGCAGCATCGGAGGCGGACAACTGCACCTTCAAGTTCGTCAACCCGGCCTTCTGGAGATGGAAACGTGCCTTGTCGAGATCCTGCTCGCGTTGAGGCAGGTTCTTGGCGAAGAAGCGGTTCGTGGAGGCAATTGGATGGTCGTTGCCCAGTCGTCCATATCCATTCAGGACGGTGTTGAGCATTTGTTGCCGATTAATTGCATACTTTAGCGCCAAGCGGACATCCACGTTGTCGAATGGGGAAGCATCAACAAGCATGGGAAAGGTGTAGTGCTGAGTGCCGCTCACCGATGTGACCTCCAGGCTCTTATTTCGCTCTAGGAGGCGGACGGTCTTCAGGTCGCATTTGTCCATTGCGTGAATCTGGCCCGTCGTCACGGCATTCGTTCGCGCAGCGACATCACGAATGGATAGGACCTCGAAAGAGTCGAACCAAGCCGCATTCGGCTTCCAATAGTTCGCAAACCGTTTGGAAGTGGCCTTCACGCCGAAATCTACGTTGTCGAGCACATAGCCACCACAGCCTACTCCGGAAGTATCAGCTTTCCCGTCCTTGGCGGGCATCATAGGAAGCTGAAAATGCTCCAGAAGGTAAGGGAAATCTACGTTGGCTTCTCTTAGCGAGATAACAACGGTCTGCGAGCCATCGGAGTGGATGTCCTCGACCGTCTTAACAATGTCTTTCGCTCCCGATACGGATTTCTCCCCGCGGTGATGGTTGAGGGAAGCGATTACGTCGTCGGCAACGAAACTTTTGCCGTTGTGAAACTCCACGCCTTTCCGGAGCTTTAGGGTCCAAGTCTTGGCATCCTTCGAGGGTTCCCAGGATTCTGCAAGTTCACCGACGAGATTCCCGTCAGGATCCATCTCGGTGAGATAGCCATGGAGGCTATGGCCGAGGATATACACGAACGACTCGTTATACGTGGCAGGATCGAGCGAGTCGGACGTGGACCCAGAGCCAACGCCGATCTTGAAGTGCCCGCCCTTTTTTGGAGTAGAAGCTTCAGCCAGTGATGGCAGAATTCCGCTGGCAGAACCGATGGCCATAGCCCCGACTCCCGCTGCAGATTGTAGAAAACGCCTGCGGCTAACTGCCGTCAGCGGCGAAAATCCGTTCCTTTTGACCATCTTAGTCCTCCTCTGTGAACGTCCTTCTCGGTGACGCCCTTCTGGATTTTGACACCGGCGAAAGCACTTGGCGTCATTGAGCTCAGCTAGCCCTTCAATCCGGCAACCGGTCGCCGTCGACGAAAACCACTCCCGCTCGCAAACGGATTATAGACGGTAGCATGCCTGACCGGCACAGGTGTCGCGTAAAAAAGTCATCTAGCAAATGACTTTATTGCCAGTTTTCAGCCCCTTTCGGGGAAACTTTCAAGCGCCCCGAACTGATCTCGATCAATGTCCGATAGGCTCTCCGCGACGTGATCGACGAAGTCGGTACGACAAGCATTCATCTCGACGATGCGCCAGTGCCCTCGAAAAGGTTTTGGCAGACCAAGAACCTTGGCCATCAACCGGTCTCCGCGACGAGATTTGGCAGGCGCGCCAGATTGTGGGCCGCAGCTGCACAGTTGAAGGCCGTCCGATACGATCGTGGCCGGCACAAGACCAGGTTCCGCGGCTACGACCTTGATTCGACCGAATTCATCTTCGATGCCCTGGTTGCCAGCGTAGCTGTCTTGCATCCGTCGATCGCGGAGCTTCGGACGCCGTGTTCTCCGTTATATCCCAGGTCCTTTTCGAGCGCAGGTCATTGAAGCCTTCCGCGCTCTAGGCATTATCGGCGCCGAGCGTAACCAACTTTAGCCAGCGCTACGTCAAGAGTTTCGGCGTCGTTTCTTTGCGCAAGGAACATCGTAGGAATCAGAACAACTGAAGCTGGTTAGTCGAGCCCCTTATAAGGCTCCTGCGCTTTGTCAAGCGCGGCTCGAAGGCCTTGCTCTTTTATCATCTTCATCATTTCGGCATATTCTGGCATTGCTTGATGCCCCATAATCGCCACTTGTTCTAGATAATAGTCTGTTGCGCTTCTTATACCCTGCATCTCGTAGACGCGGTTTATGTACATTTTGTGCATCCGCTGTAGGTCACGTGGCATCGCAGCCATCAGCTTGGCCTTACGCTTTGTAGCCTCGTGCAGCTCATGAGGTTCAACGACCTCAGTGACCAGGCCGATATCTTTGGCTCTTTGGGCAGACACTTCACCACCGGTAAGCATAATATCTTTCGCAGTCTTCATGTTGACAATCCAAGGCAAGAACATGCAATGCCCGCCAATTGCGTAGCGAAACTCGTTGTAGCCCATCTTAGTATCTGACGTCACGATAGTAACATCGCAAAACAACGAAAGCTCGAAACCCTTGCCAATAGCGATGCTGTGAACAGATGCGATGACGGGCTTGGTCACACGCCAAGGCGTCGTGAAATCCTCAAACTGTTTGAAAAAGTGCGTGCGATACTCGTAAATAGATGAAAATACATCGTCTGCATCTTCATAAAGATCATGCCCGGCACAAAACCCCCTTCCATTTCCGCGGATAACGACGACGTTTACGCTATCGTCGTCATCTGCCCTTAGCAGCGCGTCCCTGAGTTCAGCGATGAGGCGCTTATTCATTGCGTTGATTTTTTCTGGCCGATTGAGCGTCAACCAGCAAATGTTGTCGGGGTCAACCTCGTACAGGAGGTGCTCGTACTCGTTAGTGCTCGCGATTGCAGAGTTCATGGGAACCTCGTTTCAAAGTGATTTCTAGCCGGCAGCGCAACGGGAATGTTCGCCGTGGCGATCGCCCCTAGAACTAAGCTTCGCAGCACGGTTGCTAGCCAATACCAGCTTTCCTCGTAGGACGCGGTCCACAAAAAAATCATCTGCCTGGTGATTTCCTTGCAAATTCTAACTGACATGCAAATCGATCCCAGCATCCGCCCTCAGCAGGACAGCCGGACGTAATCGGGATTTTGCTAGAAGAACTTGATCGGCGGGGTTCTGCCCGAAAGCTCGATCTATATTGGGGAGATGGTTAAGCGCACGGTAACTCGGTGTTTCAGCATGTGCTGCGCCGGCGGGGTCCCAGGCGGCGATGGCGTGCGATGACACCGACGCCGATGTGGCCGAAAGCGGAGGCATGATCTTGGATTTCGAGGAGTTCTGAATGCGCCCAGGCTGTCGAATAACCAGCGGACGGGCGCCAGCTCCCCGTTGTTGAGTGGCAGGAACCGAAGAGAAGACGAATCTGCTCTGGTACTTCGACATCGTGAGCTTTCGTTAGACGGACTGCGTCACGTTCCGGCGCGGAAGGCCCGCCTTTGCCATGTTGAGCGTCAATCCGCTCATGGCCAGAGCCGCGCCTGGCTCGGGCCCGCCGCGATTTCTAACTACTGCCAGTACGGATCGCATGGCAGCTATAATCGAGCGAGGAGAATAAGCTCATCCCTATATCCTCAACCAAGCTAGCGTTTGTCGAAGCTTATCCGGAAGTCTCAGAAAGTCGCATGACCGCATCGACCGCAACCACTCCATGCCCTTCAAGGCGCACCATCAGCGGATTTATCTCCGCTTCGACAAAGCGCTTTTCATTTGCAATCGCGAATTGGGCAAACTTCTGAATGGCATCGATCGCCGCGTCCAGATCGCCCTTTGGTCGGCCACGCCAACCGCAAAGCATAGGGAATAACCGAAGGGTTCGCAAAGCATCGGCGATGGCATCATGCGATAACGGCAAAAGAACCGTAGTCGTGTCACGTAGTAACTCGGCTTCTGTGCCACCACTTCCAATAGTTAGGGCTAGTCCTATTGTATCTACACGGCGTATCCCGATTAAGATCTCACCGACCGCATCCTTGACCATCTCCTCCACTAGGAAACCACGGAGACATATATCCGGGGCGCTATTTTTCAATTTTCGGGCCATAACGTCTATGCTTTGCCAAACTGCCTCTGGCGTTTCGAGGTTCAGTGCAACAGCTCCCAACTCACTCTTGTGCGCAAGCCCAGCGCTCAGGGCCTTAACTGCCACTGGAAAACTGATCCCAGCTAATTGATTGGTTCGCTCGACCGTGACAACCAAGCTACGAGGCACAACTATCCCACATGGCTCGAGTTCGGCTTTGGCATCCGCCTCATCGAGAGACACTCCGGCGCTTGCGATGCCCGAGTATTTTGGCAGAACAATCTCTTCATCAGTCTGTCGGGCGAGAGTATCTGCCAGCTCCGAAAAACGCACCGCATTTGCCACGGCACGCAGGCCATCATCAATACCCATAAGCGGGACCAGTCCGTCAGCTATCATCCTTTCTCGAACGCCTTTCGACAGCATCTCCGGGACGGTGTTGACGAATGCAGCGGGCAAGCCCCTCTCTCTGGCCGCTCGTGCAAATGCTTTGGTAGTTATGTCCCAGCCGCTAGGATCCCACCCTCCCTCGGGCGGATAACACATCACCTCAACGGCCACGTCGTGATCGTCTGACAGGAACGCTCGATAAATACTCAGATTTAGATCCAAGTCCGTGTCGCTACCGTGCGCAGAAGATATGTCGAGAGGATTGGCAGGATGGACAAAAGGCGGAAGATGCATTTCCAGCGTCGCCGCTGCCTTAGCGGACGGAGGTTGCAAGACGAGGCCATTAGCCTCTGCAATATCGCTGCCAAGAACCGCATAGGAGCCTGAACTCGTTACAAAAGCAGTGCGCCGTCCTTTCACTTTTGGCGCGTAAACGAGCATCTTCAAAGTCTCGACCGCTTCCATGGGGGTACGGACTTCGACAAAACCAAGTCGCTTGAAAAGCGCTGACGCCACAATATCGTCGCCTGCTAGCGAAGCCGTGTGTGACTGACTTGCGCGACGGCCCGCTGTTGTTCTACCGCCTTTTATGACGACCACCGGAATACCTTTGCGCGCGGCTTTCAACCCGGCCGCCGAAAGACGCGCCGCATCTACTATGCCTTCTAAATAGAGATTCACGGCGCGAACGCGATCATCGTCGAGCACCACATCCAAGATGTCGGCGGCGGTTATCATGGCCTGGTTGCCGAGCCCCACCGAGTAGGCAACTGGTAACGATCTGTCAGCACACCCAAGATCGGAGAGATACGCTCCTCCGTTGCTTATAATAGCAACGCAACCATCATCGCCATGGTCACCGAAATGGTCCATCATGAATACTGACCGGTCAACAAAGTTCGCCACCCCGGGGCAATTTGGCCCAATGATGGGCATTCCACCCGCCGCTTCCACCAAGTCACGTTGGGATTTTTCTCCGCCATGCATTTCGGAAAATCCGGAACTGTTGCAGATCGCGCCCCCAACTCCGATCTCCGATGCTTCCCGCACCACTCCGACAAGGCTCTCTCGCGGTACAGCTAGATAAGCGACGTCCGGTATTTCAGGTAGACTGGTCAAGTCTGGCACACAGAGAATACCCGCCAGTTCACTGCGGCGAGGATTTACGACATGGATTTTTCCTCGAAAACCACGCGCACGACAATAATCGATACCTGGAACCGCAGCGGCTCCGCCCACAAAAACTACGCTTTTCGGTGCCAACATACGTTTCAGACGTTCACGTCGATTCTCACGTGCGCTTGCGATATTCAAAACCCGTACTCCATGGTAGTGGCGACTATGGCCCCGCCAACTTGAATTCTAAGCCGCCGTTATAAGCAAAGTCGCATGGCTGAGAATCCGAAATAAAATCATTCGGTAGATTACATTTTATGCAAGGAAATCCTCGCCGAGCCTGGCACCGTGCCGCTGCCGTGATTGCTTACTCTCATCAACACGTATGACGGATGCAAAATTCTAGGTGGGGATGGCCGGCCACGTCTGCTCGGCGCATTCGTTGCATGAGTAGGCGAAGAAGCCGAGGTCTAGGGCAAGCGAGCGGCAGGTCTGCAAGCGACGTGGCCGAGAGGTTGACAGCCAGGAGCGAGAACTGCGAGCTCATCAGGCTTCCGCGTATTTCGCTACGGCGGCGGATTTAACCGTCCCCTGAAGCGATGATCTCGTTCATCGACGAACAGAGCGACGTGTTCGGGGTCAAGCCGATCTGCAGGCTCTGCGCCCCAGATCGCAAAGTCTGGCGGCAACTGAATCGACATCATCTGCGGCATCGTCGCTCAGCTCACGAGATCGAGGGGGCTCGAGGCACTACCCGACGAAAGCAGACCCGCACCATGTTCCCAGACCAGACGGCTTCGAGCCCTCTTGAGTGCGCAAAACACCAGTTGGAATTTCCGCGCCGAACACTTGGCTGAGCGTCTCCACCTATAACGCCACGTGGCGTCGTCATCGATGGATTAACAAGGCGCGTCGCCGGCTGGCGTGAGCCGGACAGCGCGCGCGGGTTTCGTCCTGGATGCTCCGGAACCAGGCCCATAATTCATGCATTATCCGGAGCGCGGCTTTCATTGCGTAATGATCAGGTATTCCGAGTCATTGGCAGACGCAGGCACCGCGCCAGCTGTCGGGGCGTTGGCCACACTCTCATGACAACGCGCGCGTCGAGACGAGCCCCGTAGCCCAGTTCAAAACCGTCGAATTCGTAACCGTCGAATGGGTCTTCCGGTCCAATCATAGATGGCCCTGCCTATCGATAACATCCAACCTACCGAAGCAGAGGAGCCGTATTGCGCCATGCTGGACGCGCAAGCCACCGCCGCATGACTTAAACCTAACGGCCATGGCAGACTCGGCGCGGTTCCCTTAGCAAAGGGAGTGCCATATTACCTTAGATCCGCAACTATCGCGATCGTGTCCCAGGGAGTGGTGTAGCTGACGGCTTGGTCGCCGCGCTCTCCGGCATGGGGCCGGGCTGATCAGCGTGCCACGGCTGGCAGGCTGATGAGCGGATCATCGCTCATTTGGCTGATGGTTTCCAGCGTCATGTATCTGGCGCGCTGCACGGCCCATTCGTCGTTCTGTTCGAGCAGGATCGCGCCAACCAGGCGGACGATGGCGTCATCATTTGGGAAGATGCCGATGACCTCGGTGCGCCGCTTGATCTCGCCGTTAGGCGCTCGATCGGGTTGGTCGAGTGCAGCTTGGCGCGGTGCTCCTTGGGGAAAGTCATGTAGGCAAGCACGTCGGGCTCGGCGTCGTCCATGATTGTCGCCAGCTTCGGCACCTTCGGCCGGATCTGGTCGGCAACGGCGCGCCATTGCGTGTTTGCGGCCTCGGGCGTTTCCTGGGCGAAGGCGGTGGCGATGAAAGCGGAGACGACGCGGCGCCCGCTCTTGCCGGCATGGGCCAGCACGTTCCTCATGAAATGGACGCGGCACCTCTGCCATGTCGCGCACAGCACCTTGGTGACGGCCGCCTTGATGCCTTCATGGGCATCGGAGACGACGAGCTTGACGCCGCGCAGGCCGCGGCGGGTCAGCTTGCGCAAGAACTCCGTCCAGATCGGCTCGGCCTCAGACGTGCCGACCTCCATGCCCAGCACCTCGCGCCGGCCGTCCGCGTTGACGCCGACAGCGATGATGACGGCGACCGAGACGATGCGGCCGCCGCGGCGCACCTTCAGGTAGGTGGCGTCGATCCACAGATATGGCCAGTCGCCCTCGATGGGTCTTTCAAGGAACGCTTTGACCTTGCCGTCGATCTCTTCGCACAGCCGGCTGACCTGGCTTTTGGAGATGCCGCTCATGCCCATGGCCTTGACCAGGTCGCCGACCGAGCGGGTCGAGATCCCCTGGACGTAGGCCTCCTGGATGACGGCGGTCAGCGCCTTCTCGGCCATGCGGCGCGGTTCTAGGAAACCGGGGAAATAGGAGCCCTTCCTGAGCTTGGGGATGCGCAGCTCGACGGTGCCGGCGCGCGTCTCCCAGTCGCGCTCGCGATAGCCGTTGCGCTGGGCCGTGCGCAACGGGCTCTTCTCGCCATAGGCGGCGCCGGTGGCGGCCCAACCTCCAGTTCCATCAGCCGCTCGGCGGCAAAGCCAATCATCTCGCGCAAGAGATCGGAATCAGGAGTCTTCTCCACGAGCGCGCGCAGGTTCATCATGTCGTCGGTCATCGATGGTTCCTTCGAATCAGGTTGGTGTCAGCAACCCGACCTTACCGGCGAACTGTCGATGACCACCGCAAAGCCGCTCGCTCGCTACAGCGCTATCGAGGGCGCGCTCGCGAGCGGCTTCGCTACCGCCGAGCTACACAACACCTGTAGGGACGCGACCACTATCGCGCCAACGTGGGGATTCGAACTCATGCAAAAATCTTATTCAGATGCTAATCTGAGTTCAGTCTCGTTGGCGAGAATCGGTGTGGGTGGGAGTGCTCGATGGTTCGTCGATATTATGATCTCCCCTCATTGACAGCTCTGGCGATTTTTGAGGCCTCCGCAAGACATTTGTCATTCAAGCTTGCAGCTTCCGAGCTTAATGTCACGCCGAGCGCTGTTAGCCGGCAAATTAAGACCCTTGAGGAAGAACTCGGAGTTCCACTGTTTGTGAGGGATAGAACCAGGATTTTGCTCACCAGCCCCGGCGAAGACCTTTACGCAGTGCTCGCAAGCGGCTTTTCCAGGGCGTCTCAGGTTGTCAGAACGATCCAGCACGGCGATCGCCCAAAGAATGTCACACTTGCTTGCACAGATGGCTTCGGATTGATGTGGCTTATGCCGCGCATGCCGGACTTTTGGAAAAGATATCCGGAAATCTCCGTGGACCACCTCATGTCCAATGATACGCGTGACTACAAGCGTGCGGAAGTCGATCTGTGTATCCGTTACGGTTTGGGCGCGTGGCAGGGCGAAGTTGCAGGACTACTGTTTCCCGATACGATATATCCTGTTTGCGGTCCGAGTTACTTGCAGGAGCACCGCGCTGCTACACCCGAGTCGCTACCTGAGCTTCCCCTTCTGCACTTCAACTGGGTAGATCAAGACTGGACGGGGTGGGATGAGGTATTCCGACGAGCCGGAATACCTCATGGAACGCTCCGAGGCCGTAGGTTCAGCAGATTCTTCTTGACAATCCAAGCCGCCCTAGCCGATCAAGGCATTGCCGTTGGATTGCATAGGTTAGTGAGGCCGTTGATAGATGAGGGCAAGCTAGTCAGGATTACCGACCTTGAGCTGCCTGCACCGGGAGATTGGTTTGTGACGTGGAGCGACAATAAGGCGCTTTCTCCAGCGGCTGAAGTGCTGCGCTCATGGTTGCTGGAAACGTCTGCTGAGGAGCGGTCTAATTAATCGCTTCAGGCCGCTTCCTACAAGCCTAGGGCGCTAGGGAAGACCCGCAACAGACCCTGTCATATCGCGAAGTCGCTTGGATCGACGTGACTGGATCGTTCAGGCCTGGACGCCAGCGCTTGCGGTGCTTGATACCGCAAGTTCAGCCTCCCAGTGCGTAAGATCCTCGAGACCGATGACCGACTGGTTATTGCCGCGGTGCTCGGCAATGCCGGGGCTGGCGGGGTCTTCCTGTCGCTTGCCGCCGACGAAGTCTGGCTGCGCGAGGGCGTCATCCTCAATCCGCACTACAAGGACATGGGCAATTTCCACGGCTCGGAATATTGGACCTATCTGCTGCCGGGTCGGGTCGGCGAGGACCGAGCCCGCCGCGTGAACCAGGCAAGGCTGCCGATGGGGGTCGACGAGGCGCTTGAACTGGGCCTCGCCACCCGGTGCCTGCCGGGAAATGTAGAATCCGCCGATTGGGAACTGCTCCGCGCTGCCGCCGAACTCGCGGCCTCGCCCGATCTTGCTCGGCGGATTGCTGCCAAACGGGCGCGTCGCTGCGGCGACGAGGCCGAGAAACCGCCTTCCGCCTATCGGGAAGAGGAACTGCGGCGGATGCGGCGCAATTTCTACGGCTTTGACCCGAGCTATCTCGTGGCGCTCTACAATTTTATCCGCAAGACGCCCAAGTCCCGTACGCCCGTCACGCTCGCTGTGCACCGCGCGTGCATCTGGTTTCATAGCAGAAAGTTCGCTTTGCAGTTTGTGCCAGCGGACCTTGCGAAAATTGCCATGAGGCCCCGAGTTACCACTCGGCATTTTCCCGATCGACTGCGGTATGCATTCCAAGTATGAGCCCGGTCCATGTTCAGGACGGCGCACATACAGCTTTGATTTCTTCGGCGGCCTCGCGTCCGCCGCCGACCGCTGTATGCCTGCACCTGGAGCCTGAACATGACCATCCCATTCGCCATCGCCACGACCGCCGGCAGCATGCCGCAGCGGTTTCGCACGTCCCGTCACCGCTATCTTCCAATTGAGCGCCGGAGGGTATGATGCTCCCGCTCTTTCGCGGTTATTGCGACTGGTGGCCGTCACGTTTGGAAATTCGGTCATAGAGGTCGCCGAACGTCCCCGCCTTGAATATCTCATTCAGTTGCGGCGACCTCCAGCGATCGTTTTTCGTCAAACGAACTTGAAGGGCTGTGGCGAGAAGGCTGTCTCCGCCAACGTCGAAGAAGTTGTCGTCCAAACCTATTTCTTTGGCGCCCAAAAGCGACGTGACTTCATCAAGGAAGAGGTTCCTCGGATCGGCTTCCCCCGGCATGTTGTCCTCGCCTTTTCTGACTTCTTCGCACGAAGATATTTTCTCATCATCCGGCCGCTCGTCGGGCGTGATCGTTCGGACCTGGTCGACCCATTGCCTTATGCGCGGAGGCAAGGGGCGCGTCGCTACGAGGACCTGACCATTGTCGACGGTTGCCAGTATGCGCTCAATAATGTCGACCCCCTCGTCCGGACCGAGTGCCACCTCCTTCGCGTGAGATGTGGCGTACGCTGCAGTGACCTGTCCCTCGTACGAGTAATCCCAGTCATCCCAGTTGGAATTGATCCACCGGATGTCGAGTTTGCCTGGCACTTGGCGTGCAAACGCGTCCATGAATCTGTTTGCCGCTGCATAAGCGGCCATTGCCGGTCCGCCGAGAATGGACGCAAGCGAGGAGAAAAGGAAAACGAATTCCGGTACTTGGGTGTGGGTAGAGTGAATTCGTTTCAGCGCATTATAGAGATTGCGGGTCCCTATCACTTTGGAGGCGAACTCATTGGCAGAGGTCGTGTCCTCCATCTCAGAAAGGAACTTCAGATCAGATAACGCAGCCGCGTGGAAGATACCGTCGATCCGGCCGCACTCCCGAATAGTAACGTCGAGAACGCTCGATAAGCTTTCGAAATTAGATACGTCCGCCTGGCGAAGGATCACCCGGCCCTTCGCATCCTCAAGCGCGGCCAGTCGGCGCATCCAGCTATCCTCATGCAGATCCACGCGCCCTGAACTCAAAGGGGCGGCTACTGCACGGCGGGTTACCGCGACGACCGTCGCCCCAAGCCTTACGAGGTGTTCGGTTAAGGAAAGACCGATTCGCCCGAGAGCTCCTGTGATCAGATAGACTCCTTCGGGTCGGAGGATCTCCTCACCGGGAACTCGTACGGCGAGGGCTACCTCGGGAAAATGCGGCACCCACCGCCGGTTCCCGCGGAGGGCGACCACTCCATCGGGACTTGGCACGTCCCGCCCAATTTCAGCAACGAGCCGATCGGCGACCCTCGGGTCGTCAATGTTCAGGTCCACAACCCGACAATCGACGCTCGGGTTCTCCTGTGGCAGTACGATGGCGGGACCGAAGACGCACGCCTTTTCGGGATCTACAGGTTCCTCACCGACCTGGACCATCCGGTCACCAACGATCCAGACATCGACCGGAGTCTGGAACGTCAGTGGAGAGAGAACTCGCGCCAAATCGAGTATCGCCTCGTAGCTCCCCAAAAGATCGGTCTGCGTATCTGGATCCCCGGACGCGTCGGCGCGGCCGTGCAGGTGCCAGAGGCAGAGAATGCGGTTAGCGGGACGGCCTGAAGCGATCTCGGCGTCGAAGAGCGCCTTCAAGCCTTCTCGGTTGGGGTCGATCATGATGATGGACCCTTTGACCTTGATGGATGGATTCGAGGGCTTGGTTCGTCGGCAAACTCGAACAACCTCATGACCCGCATCCTCCAACTGCCGCGTGATGCTGTTTGCCAACGCGTCTCCCGCGCGTTGCGCCTCACCAAACGGCCGATCGGCCAGCACCAACCAACGAAGCGCCTTTGTGCTTCCGTCGCCGGAAGCCAGGCGGGGAAGTATTTTTTCTGTCCAACTCTGCGCATAGATGAACGCCTCTCCCCTGCGCCGCTCACGCTCCTCGGTCTGCGGCAGAGCCGTCAAGCCAGCAGGACCATCCGGCCAGCAACGGTGACGATCAAACGAGTACGTCGGAAGGGATATTCGTCGGTGAGAACCGAACGGTTCTAATTGATCACGGGCTCGTTTCCAATCCACCGCAACACCCAAGGACCAGAGGTCCCCCAAACATTCCAGAAGAACATGACGGTCGGTGAACTTCAGATCGTCCTTCCCGCGCGCGGCTGAGGCAATCGCTGGAATCCTAGCCTTACTATCCGCTGAATCGATTGCTTCATGAGCGAAACGCGCCAGGTTGCACGAGGGGCCAACGTCAATGAGCGCAGTCGCACCAGCCGCGACGATAGCCGCGAGAGACCGATCGAATCGGATCGTTCCACTTGCTTGCCTGCTCCAGTAGGTCTCGGGTAGAGGCACTTTCGGCCGGTGCAGATATCCTCCTGAATTCAGAGCGATGGCCAAATCCGGTAGTCGCTTCTCGAGCGCGCGGACATGTGCATCGATAATATCGGCCGCCGGTTTCATCAGCGGACAATGGCTGGGGACGCCAGCTGTATTAAGGACCTGGTTGGGAATCTCTGCTTTTTCGAGCCCCTCCTGCAGTCTTTCAATCAGTTCCCTTTTCCCGGTGAACACGACACTCGTTTTGGAATTCACGACACCGACACTGATCTCCCCGGCTTCAGCCCGGCCACGCCAAGCGTCCTCCTCGAGAATGCGTGCAGCCTCCTGCGGACTGCATTTGACCGCAAGCATAGCACCGTCGACACCAAGATTCGCCATCGCGCGACCGCGGGCGACCATTAGGGCTATAGCGTCGTCCAGTTTCAGAATGCCCGCTAGGGTGGCCACGACGTATTCACTCATGCTGTGTCCGACAAGGTAGTCGGGATGCACGCCACACGCCTCCAGCAAATGCGCCATAGCGTACTGCACGGAGAAAATCATGACGTTAATTTCTTCGAAGGATGCGGCCGCGCCGCCGTCGTTTTCCCCAAACACCAATGACTCCACATCACGATCCAAGACGGGGCGACTAGCGGCGGCGCAAGTCAGAAACGGCTCGCGAAAGTCAGAGACGTGATCAAACAGATCCTTGAACATTACCGCGTGCTGGACTCCACCGCCCGGCAGCATGAATGCAATCGACGGTGAGGAAAGAATTCGGTCGGCCGCTCGATTCGCCTCTGCCTCTAGTCTCTTAATGGCCATATCTAAGTTGTACGCCACAACGACGGTCCGATGATCGAAATGGCATCTCGCCACGTGTAGCGTGTGGGCGACGTCACCAAGATCGATATGGCGGTTGCGCCGCAGGAACGTGGCTAGATTCTGGCAGGCCCGGCTTAGCGCCGACGGGGTCTTTGCGGATAAACACAGAGCGTGGGATCCCCGCGCGATCGATCCAGGCCACTTCCGTACGTTCTCGTCCATCCATTCCTGCAGCACAACATGGCAATTGGTCCCGCCAATACCAAGGCCAGTGACTCCGGCAGTTCGGGCGCGATCCTGCTTACGAGGCCAGGGTCTAAGCTGCTCATTGACGAAGAAGGATGTTCCTTCCAGATTTAACTCCTCATTTAGCCGGTTGATGTTGATGGTCGGGGGAATTAAGCCGCGCTGAACGGTGAGCACTGTCTTTATAAAGCTCGCGACCCCGGCGGCGGCGTTGGCATGGCCAATATTCGGTTTGATTGACCCCAGCGCACAGGTTTTGCGACTTTCCGCTTGCCCCGCGAAAGCCTCTGCCAGAGCGCAGACTTCAATCGGATCACCAATCTTGGTGCCAGTCCCATGGGTTTCGATGTATTCTACGTCTTCAGCGCCAAGTGCCGCGGAGGCAAGTGCTTGCCGCACCACAGCGGTCTGGCCTCGCGCGCTGGGCGCTGAGTAGGAGGGTTTGGTGCGGCCATCGTTGTTAATGGCACATCCCTTTATTACCGCATGGATAGGGTCGGCCGCCGCAAGGGCCTCTTCGAGGCGCTTGAGAACGACGACCCCTGTCCCGTCTCCAAGCACCGTGCCGCTGCCATCGGCATCAAAGGCGTGGCATACGCCGTCCGAGGAATTGATGAAACCCTCAACATACTGATACCCTGCTTGAGGAAAGGTGATACTCGCCGCGCCTGCCAACGCCATGTCGCAATAGCCGGCCGCGAGTGACTGAGCGGCGACCGCAATTGACACAAGTCCAGTTGAGCACGCGGTCTGGACCGTAATACTGGGTCCGTTGAGGTTCAGCATGTAGGACACGCGCGAGGCAAGATAGTCCTTGTCGTTGCCGAGCTCCGTCAGGAAAGCGAACGGCGCGTTGGTAGGATCGATGAGGCCGCCCCCCTTCAAGTGGTGTAGTAGATAAAGGGGAAGAGACGAACCTGCGAAAACTCCGGTCCGGCCCTCATGCTGAGTTGGCGCATAACCGGCCGACTCTAGGGCGTTCCAACAGCATTCGAGGAACAGACGATGCTGCGGGTCCATTAACGTTGCCTCACGCCGCGAGAGGTTCCAGAAATCCGGATCGAAACGGTCCACATCGTTGAGATGGGCGCCTACGCGGATATAATCGGGGCGCTGCAGGACAGCCTCGGGAATCCCCCGCGCCTTGAGTTCCTGCTCGGGCAGCGGGACGATCGAGCAAACCCCTTGGCACAGGTTCTCCCAGAGTTCATCGACTGTCTCCGCGCCGGGGAAACGCGCGGCCATACCAATCACCGCTATGTCCATACCTGGCCCGCGTCGCCCGTCGAACGCCTTATTATGCACCCTGCTCGCCGAGACTCGCGGTGTTTTGGGAAGTTGCCGGTTTTGAGGACCTCCCTGCTCGCCGCCGCGCTTGCGGAGAAGAGCCACGAGTTCTTTAAAAGTCGGATTGAGGAAGACCTCCACGACGCGGAGCTCCACCTTCAGACTCCCACGAAGCTGCGCACAGAGACGGGCAGCCAGAAGGGAATGTCCGCCGCAGTCGAAAAAGTTGTCGCCCGGATCGGCAACTTCAGCTTGGAGAAGGTCGCGCCAGGCTGCGCGAAGTGCCGATTCGACCTCATCGGCACCCGTCACTGGAGCGCACACCTCTTGCGCGAGCCCGCGGAGGCGCGACCGATCAAGTTTCCCATTGGCCGCAATAGGCAATTCCGTCACAGCAACGAACTCTGACGGGATCGCGTAGTGCGGCACCTCAGACTTCAAATGCGCCCGCAAAGAAGCCTTCCACCCCTTGCAAGGATTGCGCAAGACTACATAGGCGATCAGTCGATCAGGCTGACCGGTCGTCGGATCAAGCTCCGGCAAAACAGCGGCGGAGCAGACGCCGGAGTACCGAAGCAAAGCAGCTTCTACAGACCCGAGAACGACGCTATATCCTCGGATCTTCACCATGAAAGCGCAGCGCCCGATAATCTCCAATTGGCCGCCGGGCAGCATGCGGCCAAGATCGCCAGTGCGGAACATCTTGCCACCAGCGCTGAACGGGTCGAGAAAGAACCTTTCCCGTGTCATCTGCGGGCTATTGAGATATCCATGGGCCAAGACATCGCCGCCGACGAAGACCTCGCCGAAGAAGCCCAGCGGTACGGGGTCGCGTTGCTCCCCGAGGATATAGACACTGGCATTGTGCTGAGGCGGACCGACCGGTACGACTTTTTGTGTTGTCGCAGGATCGATCTCGCTCAAGTCGATATACGTGACATCGTTTGCCTCGGCAGCGCCGTAGTAATTGATAATTTTAACATGCGGCAGCGCACCCCTCACACGCGCAAGCAGCGCCGCTGTCACCACCTCGCCTGATAAATAAATCAATTGGAGATCCGGAAGACGGGAGGGGTCGAGGAAGCCGCTGCTGAGAAGCACATCCAGCAGTGAAGGGGTTAATAATGTTCTGGAAATTCGATTTCGTTCCAAATACTCGACCAGCTGGTGCGGATCGTAGATAACGTCGTCGGGTATCAGATAGGCAGGCATCCCGGCGAGGATCGGCCGCATTATCTCCCAGACCAAGAAGATGTTAACCGCCTCGCGCTCATCGGGCGCGTATGGCAGCGCGTGATAGCGCCACTGGTAAGAGCATACAGTGCTTCGGTGGGGGCAGACGATTCCCTTCGGTTCACCAGTCGTCCCGGACGAAAATACAATCTGGGCAGGCGCATCAAGATCGACCGCTTCGGGATTGGCCGGACTGGCCTTGCCGGGTTGTGCGTCCCATTCCTCGTCAAGCGACAGCGCAATACCCGACCAGTTGGGAGGAAGGTTAGCGGCGAATCGGTTGTTGGTGACAACGATTTCAACAGATGCCATTTCAAGTATACGCTCTACCGCTGCAACGGGCTGAGCCTTGTCCAGCACGACGTAAGCCGCGCCTGTTTTAAGAATACCGAACAACGCGACGGCGTATTCAGGACAAGTATCCATCAGGATACCCACGCGCGAACCTCGGCTCTGACCATGTCCGAGCAGGTGACTAGATAGAATCTCGCTCAGGTCGTCGAGTTCACGATAGGTCATGATCCCAATTTCTGAGACGACCGCAGGAGCCTCGGGATTGAGGGCCGCTTGTTTGCTAAATTGGTCATGCAGTGGTAATTCGGGATAAGGTAGGGGCTCGGCAATTCGAATGGAAGCTGGGAGTTGTGCCTTCACCTCCCCAACTTCACGCAGGAGGGTAGATACCACTTCCGCCGTCATGGAATGGGTGTAGAAGTGATCGCTATCAAACATAATCCGAGCGAAGCGCGACGTCGTAAGTCGACGCCATTCGTCGAGATCGTTCGCATTGAGCAATTCATCTTGAAGCCCTCCCATCGCGGTCATGGCGGCACTGAGAGGCGTTGGTAAGTTCCGGTCGTAAGTCTCCGCAAGTTCGAAGTCGGCCCGCAGCGCCGGCAAGATGAAGTTATGTACTAGTTCCTCATTTGCCAGCGCCTCTTTGGGGACCAAGCCAAGGACCCGGACCAGATCGGTTAACTTATCATCCACGTATCTATACATGGGCGGCTCATCCGCCGGCACATCCGCTGCCTTGTGAGCAGACACGACAACATGGAAGGGAGATGGGCGACCGGCCTTTTCCAGTGAGCGGGCTATCTCGTAGGCCACAAGGGCACCTACGCTATGACCGAAGAAAACCAAAGGGCGGTCGCTGTACCCCCGGAGCGCCTCACTGACCATGCTTGCTAGTACGTCCATGCTGCGGATAGCGACCTCCGCCGACCGCTTGCCGCGCCCGGGAAGATCCAGACAAATCAGCTCAACGTCGTCGGGTAAATAGTCAGACCAAGTACGGAACGACTGGACGCTACCACCCCCATGCGGGAAACAAATTATCCGATACGATGGGTCAAGTGAACTCTTTACGACGCTCAGCAATGCTGCGGCCTGCTCTCGCATTTGTTCCATTTCTCAAACCACTCCACTTCGATTCAGCCCGAAATAGACGTCTCCCATTTGGACGTTCCCAGTGAGTTTCATGATTGAGTCGGTACGCTTGTACCCCGCCTCATTGACGAGCATGACGCGTCGAATTCATATGGATCGTCGAAGATCTGGCTGGGGTGTGAGCGCTCGACAAAGGCTCCAGTGGAAGTCGCTTGGCGGAGGAGTATCGAGCAGAAACATATGTCCAGCTCTCGACCTGATCCGTCCGACAGGACTAGCGCGGCATTTTTCGTGTAGAAGGCGTCGGCCCACATTAAATCCTCCGAAATAAGCCGGTGACTCTCCGCAATGAGATGGTTTCAACGGCTAAACCAATTTGTTCCGACGCCATTTTTAGCAATTGTCGGCGATAATCTGAATAAGAGATTTGTGAAGATTATTGCACGTATTTTTAATACTTATTAAATAGCATGCCATTGTTCGTAATTGTTCATATAAGAAAACTTCATAGTGTTTGTCGGGAGCAATTTAACGATTAGACTCGGTTATGAGGCATTTCAACGAGTTAGCGCCAGGAGCGTCATTTGCGAATCGACAGTTAATTTTGTAATCTGCCTGGCGAAAAGCATTTAACTTGAGAATCTGAGATTTCATGCTTTTCGGTGAGGCTCATACCAGATGTCTCTTGACGATCCTGCTTTCGAAAGCCTGGAAGATCAGGCGCGATGGAATGAGGGCTTCCGCCCGTCTGATGGCCATCCAGCTGAAGCTGGAGCAAGGGAATGACAGGCTGCGCGCCGCGGACATAATCGGTTTGGCTCATGATCTTGGTTTGAGCCAGGCGACCAGATCGTAGGGCCGGCTACACAGTTCCTCCGGATGTCGTCGATCAAAAGGTCGATGCTGCAGCTTCTTCCGACGATGCGGGACAGCGTCTCGCGGCTGACCGGTTCGCTGGCCGCGAAAATCGTCGCCTCGACGCGGTTCATCCATTCGCGCCAGCGCGCTTCCGGCGGCAGGTGATCCAACTCGCGGTCAAACAGGCGGTCGCCTGACCCGACCGTCGTCTGGTCGGCCTTTCGCTCGTCTGGCGTGCGTTGCCTCGGGCCATCGCTCTCACAGCCCGTAGATGCGGAACGCCGAGCGGCCGGACAGCTCGCGCACGGCGCCGAGTTCGACCAGCCCGGTCGAACAGGCGGCGCAGGCCGCCGTCGCTCATCCCACGAGCGCGTCGTCGTTCAGCAATCGGTCGACGATCGCATCCGCCCCCTTGGCCCTGAGTTTTGGGGCGACAGCGAGCAACCGATCCGCGCGGCGTTCGAGCCCCGCCGAGAGATCAATGGCGCGCAGCGCCGCGCGCGCCTGCGCGGCAAGCAGGTTTTTGGCCCGATCGGCTTCCGTTTCGGCACCCGCAGCCAGAGCGGCAGTCGCTGGTCGACGCGGCCGGCCCGTGCCCACAGCTAAGGCCGCCTCGCTGCCCAGCAGGGGTACTGCATGAGTCCAGCCGAGCCGCTGCGCCAGCAAGGCGTCGGCGAGCCACGATCCCATGGCGCGTGGCAGGCCGTGGCCCTCGACGGCCGCGTAGGCGCAGGTCAGCATCCCGACCGCGCCTTCGGTCGTGGCGAGCCGCCGCAGCGCGTCCGCTAGAGCGCTGACCGCCGCGCCGTCGCGGGCGAAAAACCGAACTCCTCCAACATCGCGGCGGGACTTTTCTTCGACAGAAGCTCCTCTGCGGGCCGTGCCGCCAGCCGGCGCCAGCCGAGGAGCAAAAGACCGCCGGGCCAACGGACAAAAAATCGCCGAGGCGGGCGAGGAGGAAGGAATCGCGCAGCGCCGCTTCATCCTCGACGCGCCCCGTCTGCCCCGCCGTCACCGCGGCGGCGGCGAGCGCGAGGCGCTGCCGCCAGGCGCCAGCCCATTTTTCGTCGCGGCGCACGACCGCATCCAGCATGGCGATGGCCGCGCCGGTGGCCAGGGTAGCATCCCCAACGGTTTGCGCCGCCTCGACCGCCTTGCGCAGCCAGCCCGGCACGGCGACAGTCGGCGCGGCCGCGGCGGCGCCGGGCAGCGTGACGTGACGGCGCAGGGGCGATTCCGGGCGAAGAATCATCCTCGGCATGATGATTCATTGCGGCGCTTATGACAACACAAAGGGCAGATATCCGCCGCGCCTGTCGCTTCGTTGTATGTCCGGTAAGCTTGCCTTGCCGGACGTACCGGCAAAAACGCGAAAAATCCGTTCGGGTCCTCGCCCACCATCCTTCAGCAGAGATCCACCTATTACGACACTCCCGAACAGGATCTGTCCAAGCGCCCGCCTGTCGCTTCGCATTCGGCAATCGGGAAATGAACGGATGCAAACCGTCAAGGCCGGCGATGACGCGGCGGCCGGATCGTTCACACGCGAGGAATAGGAGCGACCCGTCGCTGGCGATATACCGATGCCCGACGATCCGCAGATCCGAGACCTGCTTGCTGGGGCTGGCCCAAAGCTCGCGTCCTTGTTCGAGGTTCAAGCTCAAAGGGCGCTTGCGCTCTAGCCAACCGATCAAAACCTGGGAACGCCTACCTGCTTTCCGCAGGGGGACCTACGCTGATCCAACGCTTTGCGTAGGTACGTCACCTCGAAGGCTTTGACTTGGCGGTAAGCCTGCAACCGATTGGCTAAGCTAAAAGCATCGTTCATCTCGAACTTCTGAAAGATGTCGAGGCCGCGATCAAGGCTGATCTTCCAGCCCGTGTCGCTGGTGATATGGCAAGCGTGGATGGTGTTAGTCCTATCGATTTCCCAGGTCAACTTGATCCCTGCCGCCGCGCCGTCGGTCTCAACGGCGATCAGATTGGACTGCTCTTTTCGGGATAGGTATCGTCGGCACCGGTAATGAGGTGGACGGTGACGTGGCGTTTGCGTTCGTCGGAAGGTACGCCCGAAATGTGTCACGGGCGACTACGCCACGGCAGTGCCGTCTCACAGCCAATCGACCGGCACCAGCTTGATGTCGTCACGCCATTCCTCAGTCAGGGTCACTCCTGTGAGTCCGCCCCAAACATCCGTCGCGGCGTGGTCAAGGACAATAGCCTGCAACCGGCCTTCCGAGCGCATGACTTCCTTCGCGATCGCGTCGAAGACGGACCGCACGGCGGCGATGTCGTTGTCGCGGCCACGCCCTGTGGCACTTTCGTCACCTGCTGTAAAGCCGCGCGGGAAATAGACCTGGCTGGGCTGGTCGTAGACTAGCAGTCCCGGAACCGGATGGTGACCGACGAGGAAGAAGCGGTGAAGGGCCAGTGTGACCGCGATGTGATAGGCTAGCCAGTTCGCGCCGCTGCCAATCTCCCATAGGTAGTCGGACCGATCCGGATGGATGACCTTAATGGTCAGATCGTCCAGCAGGAGCAGGATCGGCGCCTCGGGCCATTCCGCGTCGAGCAAGGGGAGAATGGTGGACGCCATGTTCTGGATGATCTGCAGGGCATTTTGCGTTTTGCGCTCGACTTCGCGCTCGGAATAGACTTTTCGAAGCTCGTTGACCCGCTCTCGCAGACGATCCAATTCGATCGTCAGGTCCGAACCTTCCTGCGTGCGGTCGAGCGAGACGAGCGCCTGCTGCAAGCCGCCGACGAAACGCTCGAGCCTGTCCTGTTGGAAAAGCGCCCCCTGCACTTCCTTTGATTTTTGTTCGAGCAGGGTGATTTCCTGGCGGACAGCGGTCAATGTCGCTGTGGCGTCTTCCACCTCCTTTCGCAGACGCAAACGTTCCTTGTCGAAAGTGTGCGATAGACTCGGCTGCGAGCGCATCTCGATTTCAATACCCGCTAGCGCCTGTGTCAGAGTATCGAGCTTGGTTCGACCGACGGAGCTTATGGCAACCAGAGGATCGCCTGAATCGCTTACGCGCTTGCGCAACCATTCTGAGATGTTCAGGCGATCCCGCTGAATGAGGATCGCGTCGCCGTAGGAGTTACTGCTGTCTAGCAGGCGCTGCAATTCGTTATAGGCTTGGCGTTTTTCCGTCAGATCGGCGGATGCCTGGCTTTCCAGCTGGCGAAGTTCCTGCAAGCGTGCCAGTGTGCCGTCGATCGACTCGACGGTAGTGAACGACTGCCGGGTATCGGCTTCGGCGGCTTGGCGGAGGAGATCGACGACGTCCGGCCATTCGCTAGGCATCGGGGTGGCTGCCGGCAACAGGCCGAATTCCAGCGCCTGACGCAGCAAAGCCTGGGTCTCCACCTGCCAGGCGTTCACCGCTTTTTTCGCCGCCTCGAGTGCTGCTTCCTTTCGGCGGGCCTCACGCTGGAGCCGGTCGATCTCCCACTTCGCCAGAAGCATTTCCGGTGTGAGGGCTCCCAGCACGTACGGGAAAATCGCCTTGAGCTTTTCACGATGCTCGCTCGTATCCGCATTGAAAAACAGCACCATCGGATTGGCGACGATATATTGGGGCTGGAATGTGAAAGCGAGCAGATCCCTGAAGCTTACGCGTGACTGGAACCCGGAATCGGCATTCGGGTCGAGCCCGAGTTGGGATAGACCGGCGAGCGCGTCGAGTTTTCGCTTAACGGCATCCGCAGTGATATTTTTTTCGGGTGCCTGCATCGGCACTTCAAGCGCTGCTCCCTCGGCTAGATACATATCGCCAGTCTGGCGAGCATCGCCCGGCTCCCGCCTGCTAGAAGCTTCTGTCCCTCTAACGTCTCTATCAGAAGGCCGAACCAGGCGCAGGCTGTCCGGATCGTTCCCACAGGAATGCTGCATTTTCCCGATCCCAGGCAGTAGTCAATGATGGGAATGACGGCGGATTTGCCGGTTTTGGACGATCCGCTGATGACTCACCATACCCGGATGGAATTCAACGATCCGCGGTTCGCCTCCGCTTTTTGGCCACAGGATGAGCTTGCGAATTTGAAAATGCATTAGACAGTTACCTGTAGAAGTTGGAACACCTGTGCTTGGGGCAGCCTTGCACACCACCGCCCCAACTTGTCGGCGTTCGCGACGTGAAATTTCAGCGGCTCGGGCGGCCGGGGAACGTCGACATCGTTAGCCCGCACGAAGCCCGTCGCGTAGTCAACGTGAAGAAGCCGGGAAGCAATCCCGGTCCCGATCGATTGGAGGGTCAGCTCGCGCATGCGCAAGGTCCTGTCATGGACCGCCATGAGACGCTCTCGCTGTTCGCTCAACTTTGCGACAAATTTACTGAGACCCGAAGGCAGGTTCGTCGATCTGAGGTCGGCGAGTGTGCGGGCGTGGAGGATGAGCGGCAGCACCAGGAAGAAAGTCGGCATGGGCAGAAGTTCATCGATCTTTTCAGCCTGGAAGCCTCGTCCGAAGCTCCACAGTAGATGAACACCAAAGGCAGGATTTTGCACCAAGGCGATAGGATTCGCCGTGTCGGAGGGCGAAGGCTGCGGTAACGCGCCTTCGATTTTGCCATCGGTCATTTCGGTCACTCGGGTGGAAACAATGTGAGATACTCGGGATGCCACCCGACACGGCGGGTTTGCGCGAGACAGTTGAAGGCGCCGGCAATGAAATAGGAGGGGAGGGTCTGGCCTTCCAACGGCATGCCTGTGTTGGAGCACTCGCGGTAGACCCGGCGGCCTCGATCCGGCACGGCAAGCACCGGTTGGGTGTCGTCAACTTCATCGCAAACCAGCAAATGCCGGCGGACGAGTTGCTCATCCAGCTCGGAAAAGCTGTCGGCGTAGACGGCGCCGTCGTCTGCCCACTTGACCTTGTCGGCCGTGGTTCTCATGTAGTCGCTGACTGCAGTCACGAGCATGATGTTGCTTGCTTCGATCGCGTTCAGCTGGCGAACGAACAGGGGCGCGCCCAGGAGCGTCCTGTCGATTGCCTGTGGCTCTGGCGCATCGATGCTGGGTGTCAGGACATTCGAGAAGTTGTGCTTTCGCACGAAGGCCCAAAAGCGCTTTCGAAACGCGGTAGCCTCGATTGCAGGTGTCTGTCCCTGGCGGATCAGCTCGTCCATGTCGTCGACCGCCAGCCCGATGGCTGCTGCGCACAAATCGTCGATCGCATCCACGGGAAGAACCTTCAAGCGATCACGGATGGCGGCGACCGGATCGGCTTCCGCATGAAACGAGCAATGTTGGATAATGGCGCAGCATACAGCGCCCCCAGCCTTGAGGAAGCGGGCGAGATGTGGCTCACACCCCGTTCCCTTTTCACATTCTTCGAAGAGCTCCTTAATTTTTTTGAGGACTTTTTCCGCCTCGGCGGGACTGTCGGCCTTGCTGATCGCGGTGAGCAGCGCACCGGCTTTCGTGTCTGAGACATAATACCGAAACTCAGACGTACTGGGATCGATGTTTGTATCAAGGCAGGTGTCGGCCCAGTTCCCGAAGGTCTTCCAGAGCTCTTCCGATTTGTTGCTTGCCGGGTTCTTTCCGCTCAGCGTGCTTTTGGCTTGTTCGAAGAGCGCCGTTCCGTCAGGACGATGGACGCCGACATCGTCGATATGTTCGAGGGAGACGGCGATACCGTCGGCCACGCTCAGGAGGTAATAGCAGAGCCGCACCTGCTGAAGCGAAAAGCCGAGATACTGTGCCGGAGCAGAGCTTTTTGCGGCTCTGGGAAGTGTCGGAATAGGCATTCAGTTATATCGCCCGCTACAGATGATGTGCCATTTACAACGAATGGTATTAATTGATTTTATATTTCGCGCAAACGTTTTTGTCTAAATTTACGTGGCCTGATGCGGCTCGCGTTTTCGCTTGAAGTGGGCGATGGCAGCCAAACGCCACGCTTACGCCATCACGCGATTCGCATGCGATTATGTTCGACCAACTTGCCGCCACTTCGTGGAATGGATGATCCCGACAGGGACGCTGTCGTGGCGCACCGCGGTCGGGTTATTCTGGCGGCATCGGCCGCGAGGGATCGCCTGCTTTGCCGATTTCCTGGGAGTCCCCAGATTGGTCCGTGCGCAAGTGTCGGGTGTCGATCTTGCCGGTCAGCTCGAGGCCTTCGCGCAACCGGCAAGAAGACCAGGTCCAGATCTTTCGTAGGTCAGCGGCCAGAGGCCAGCGCTGGGCGAAGCCAGGTTCGTTCATCGCCGGCGACGCCGATCAGGACGAACTTATCCCTCAGCATTTCTGCTCCCGATGCGGCTTCGATCTGCGCCTGGCGCCGAAAGCTCTCGTCAAGGCCTCACAGAGGCTGCTCGAAAGATGCATCGACGATATCTGCAAGGTGGAGCTGACCATAGTTTCACGGCTGTTGCGCGCACCGGCCCCTGGCCGATAGCACTTCGGCGACACAAACCTGTCGACGTCGGCGCGCGTCCGCTGCTTTGAGCAGCTGACGGGGCGTGTTGAATGGTTGTTCGCAGGCGCGGACACGGCCGTGGCGCGACGCCGGCAGAGTATCCTGGCAGCCGGTGGCAATGAGCGGTTGATGACCCGCTTCGCGGAATTCATGGAGAATTACCAGAGTTCTCAACGATCGAACTGCTCGCCGCCCGCCGGCGGCGATCTTCCCGCGCTGCTTGAAGCAGCGAAAGCCAGCCTGGCGCGGAATGTGGTCTATATCTCCACCTTCTGGGAAGATGGCCAAACACGAACATCCGGCCGTGAGACGATCCGGGTATTCATTTCAAAGCCGCTTGATGAACTGATCAAGCCGTCTCAGGATCGATATGCTCACAAGCTCGGTCGTTTCCGGCGTCATGGCTCAGACCATGTGGTCGATGGGTATCGACCAGACTCGGCGAGCGCGGCTCTGGCGCGCGCATGCGGTGCTGCGAGGGTACTACAGTTCATGGATATCACCGGCCTGCAGCCATCCAAGGCACACGTCGAACCCGGAGCGGAATATCTGGCCCGCCTGCCTGGACGTGATCATGGAAGTGCCTGGTACGATCCCGTCGCAAAACATCACGTCGGGGCCGACGAACCTTACGCACGGAGTGTTACGTCCAAAGTGGCCGAACGGGCGCCTACGGATGGCGTCGGCATCAGGTGCTTCCAGCCGCCGGCGACCGCCACCAGATCGTAGGGCCGGCCGCGCAGCTCCTCGCGAATGTCATCGATCAAAAGGTCGATGCTGCAGCCTTTTCCGACAATGCGGACCAGCGTTTCGCGGCCGACCGGCTCGCTCGCCGCAAAGATGGTCGCCTCGACGCGATGCATCCATTCGCGCCAGCGCGCCTCCGGCGGCAGATGATCCAGCTCACGATCAATCAGGCGGTCGCCTGATCGATGGTCATCTGACCGGCCTCGCCTTTTTCCCCGGACAAGGGGCGTGCTGGTTGCGCTGCGCGGCAAGACCGGCTGGCGCGAGGTCGAGATCGGACGCGGCTCGTCCGACGCCACCTGCCCTGTCGTCGCCCTGCGGACCTGGTTGAAGCTGGCCCGCATCGCGCTGGGCCCCTCTTCCGCCGTGTTACTGGCCAGTGCAAAGCGGTGGGATCCGAGCGACTCAACGATCAGGAGGTGGCACGATTGGTCAAACGCGCAGCCCTGGCGGCCGGGGAGCGCGGTGATCTCTCGGAGGGGAAGCGGGAGATGAAATTTTCTGGGCACTCGCTACGCGCCGGCCTTGCCTCCTTAGCCGAGGTCAACGAGCGCTATGTTCAAAAACAGCGTGGCCACGCCTCGGCCGAAATACAGCGCCGGCGTGATCGCTTCCGCGTCAATCTTACCAAGGCGAGTGGGCTGTAGCGCAATAAGCCCCCTGCCCCATTTCGATGGAGATCCAGGGGGTAACAAGAATCTCCTAGGTGGATTTGTCGGTCGACAGGGCCCGCAAGACTGCTTCGAACTCCTTCCCCAAACAAGGTGAGTCGCCCACGTGGCTCCGCCCGCGAGGGGAACGGTCCCGGTCTGGCGCACGAGATCCCGTCAATATGCGGGTCCACTACCTCTGCTGTTGGCTGGGTCTGACCCTAAGTAACGGAATAAGTGGGACAATCTGCAGTTCGCGAGGATAATCCCGAATTGTCGAGCAGTCGCGTTTAAGTATCTGTTAACCTTAAAGCGCTGGACGAACGTGAAGAATCGTGGCCTACCTTTGTCGGGCAAAGGGCGATAAACCGCCAAAAGGCCGACAATAAGGGTTTGCTACGACAATGGCTGCACAGACTGCGACCGCTGCACCGCAGGAAGATCCGGCGGACAAGATTGTCCGGCATGCCGGCATGCTCTCTAGCCATCTACAGGCCAGACGCCAGCAGATGTATCCGCCTCACGCTCAGAAAAGCCTCAGGTACTTCATGACTCATGAGGTTTCAAGACTTACTTCAATACCTGAATCTACCCTCAAGTTGATGTCGAATGAGGGCAAAGGCCCGGTGCCGGCTCGACTTGAGAACAATCATCGCGCCTACACGCTCGCTCAGATTAATGAACTTCGCGAATTGTTCGCGGCGCAACGCCCTACCGAAGCTTTGCGTTTCTTGCCACATCGGCGTGATGGCGAGCATCTTCAGATTTTAGCCGTCGCTAATTTTAAAGGCGGGAGTGCCAAGACAACGACGAGCGCGCATCTCGCACACTACCTCGCCCTCCACGGCTATAGGGTCTTGGCGATTGACCTCGACCCTCAAGCGTCGCTGTCGGCCATGTTCGGCGCGCAGCCGGAGATGGATGTACAGCACAATGAGACCATCTATGCCGCGTTGCGCTACGATGACGAGCGGCGTCCGATCCGGGAGATAATCCGAAAGACCTATTTTACCGGGATCGACCTGATCCCTGGAAACATTGAGGTCATGGAGTACGAGCATGAAACTCCTCGGTTCTTATCGAAACGGCAAGGGAAGTCCGACAGCATCTTCTTCGAACGGCTCCGGCTCGCGCTGGGAGAGGTCGAAGATGGATATGACGTCGTCATTCTGGATACCCCCCCTTCCCTCGGGTTTTTGACGCTCGGTGCAATCTATGCAGCGACCAGTCTCTTGGTGACGGTCCATCCGGCGATGCTCGACGTGATGTCGATGAGCCAATTCCTGTTGATGATGGGCGATTTGATATCGGTTATCCGCGACGCAGGAGCAACGATGAAACAGGACTTTCTTCGATACGTCGTTACGCGGCATGATCCGATGGATCATTCTCAAGTTCACGTCGTAACGATGCTCCGACATCTCTTCAGCGAGGATGTCCTTACGTCGACCGCAGTAGAAAGTGCCGCCATCGAGACTGCGGGTCTCGCTAAACGGACCCTGTACGAGCTTGAATCCGGGAACATCTCTGCCGCGACAGCTAAGCGTGCGAGAGAGTCCATCGACGCAGTCAACGATCAAATACTCGGCTTGATTAGCCAGAGCTGGGGACGAACATGATGAGCAAGCGCCCCTCTAGGAGGTCGATTCTGGCGAACTTTAGTTCCTTTTCCGAACCGGACGCGGAAGTTGGTGAGCCGGCGTCCTCAGAGAGCGCGAAGCCTCCGATGCACGCGCAACCCCTGCCTCGCGTGGGTGCAGGCGTGATCGGGGCGACTCAGCGGTCTCTTTCCGAACTCAGGGAAGAACGTGACCGGCTTCAGGCGCTGGTTGACGCCGGCGGCGGAGCCGAGCTGGATCCAAAGTTGATCGATCCATCTCCGTTCCCTGATCGATTGCCGGATGACAGTGATGTCGAGTTCGAGGCACTGAAGAAGCTGATATCGGAGGAAGGCCAAAAGGTTCCGATTCAGGTTCGCCGGCATCCGACCACGGAAGGTCGATACCAGGTCATCTATGGACATCGCCGTTGGCGGGCCGCGGTCGACCTTGGGATTAGCGTCAAGGCGACGGTCGTTGCATTGTCAGACAGCGAGCTTGTCGTTGCACAGGGTATCGAAAATGCGGCCCGCCAGGACTTGAGCTGGATAGAGCGCGCGCTTTTTGCCTGGCGAATGGATGAGGCGGGCATCAAGCCACGAGATATTCGCGCCGCGTTGTCCATCGACGACCCAGAGTTGGCACGCCTCCGCGCGGTGTCTAGAGTGCTTCCACTCGACGTGATTGAGGCAATTGGGCGTGCTCCCAAGGCTGGTCGACCTCGATGGCTCGCGCTGGCGACTACTGTTGGCGCTGACAGCTCTGCGCTTGGTCGGCTGCGAAAAACCTTGTCAGCTGACAAGGTTTTGAGGCTCCCCTCGGATGAGCGGTTCAGGCATGCGCTGAATGCGGTCAAGGTGCCGGCACAGCGCTCGCACAGTGAAATTGAGCTCAGGAGCCCGAATGGCAAAGCCGTTGGGAGGGCAACCTTCTCAGATGCGGCTGTCAAGCTTTCAGTAGGCGGCGAGCACGCTGCAGCATTCAATGCCTTCCTCGAAGCAGAGCTGCCCGTACTGATGGAGCGGTTCTTTTCGAAGGAGCGGCGAGCGTGAATTCAGTCGGGTTCAAACCTTGTCATCTGACAAGGGTGGGCAAAGCGCTGGAAGGGGTGGATGCCTCGGCCAAAGCCAGACGAAATTGGTGCAACAAACACAGAGGTAGCAAGCGGTAAAAAGAAAGGCCCCCGAAACAGCGTCTCGGAAGCCCCTCTCGTTCGTTTGGCGACAACGAGAATCTCACTTCCGCGAATCACAGTCAAGGGTCTCCTACCGGAGATTGGACGCCATTTTGGTGAGCGCTTTCGCTTTGCCTAAAAGCTGAAGGGCAGAACCATGACTGAACCACTAGCAACGACGCCCTTTGGGCGGCGGCCGATGACGCTTGGCATGATCTCAAGCCAAGTGACTGCAAGGGCGGTGTCGAAGGACGCGACCGTCCACAAATGGCATGTCTTCCAAGATATCAAGGACGCCAGGATCGCTCTGGGCGCCACTGATCGCGCTTTGGCTATTCTCGACGCGCTGTTGTCGTTCCATCCGGACACGGCGCTTTATGGCGACAGCGAACTGGTTGTATGGCCATCCAACGAGCAGCTGATCCGCCGCGCCAATGGCATGCCCCCAACGACCTTACGGCGACACCTGGCGGTTCTGGTCGAGTGTGGATTGATCATCCGTCGGGACAGCCCAAACGGCAAGCGCTTCGCCCGGAAAGGGCAGGGGGGCGAGATCGAGCAAGCCTATGGCTTTGACATCTCGCCGATCGTCGCGCGCGCTGAGGAGTTCAAGGATCTTGCGGAAGCGGTCAGATCTGACAAGAAGGCCTTTCGTCTCGTTAAGGAGCGGCTAACCATATGCCGCCGTGACATCGTCAAGATGATCGACGCGGGGATTGAGGAAGGCGTGCCGGCGAACTGGGGCAGGGTCCAGCAGGCCTACCAGGCGATTGTTGGTCAGATACCACGCACTGCACCTAGGCAGGCTCTCGAGGCGATTGCCGAAGAACTTGAAGGCCTTTGGGCTGAAGTGCGTGAAGCATTGGAATCATTTGTAAAAACACAGAAAGTGGACGCCAATGAGTCCCAAAATGGGCGC
>NZ_JAMYUV010000055.1:0-38593 GCF_040323405.1 Mesorhizobium sp. M0048
TTCGCCAAAGCAACAGCAGCCTGATCAGACCAGATACCGTTCCCGATTCGAAGGCCATCCGTCGAAAGCGCTCGCGTCAACGTGCAGCGAAAATAGCGCTTACGCTACATCCACGACCACCCACGATCATTATCCACGATGAGCGGATAGTTCCCGACAATCTCCACCGGCTCGACTGCATCAGTGATTTCTAATAGTTGATGCTTGCGGCAGGTGGTGCCCTCCATCGCCTGCCGAAGATCGGTGTCCTCCGATCGGCCCGCGTCCTCCGCCAGAGGCGCGGGCTTCAAATTGCACAGGGGGAAGCGACGATCGATAAGCCGGTCACAACCTATATCGTGTCGGTGTTCGAGAAGCCGCATTGGCGCGCGGTGCAGGCCTCAAATGCTCAATGCGAGTTCCAAAGGCCGTCGCGGTCGATGCCGGAGAGGCTAGAACGTGCCGCGGACGGGGCTACGGCGGAACTTCAAAAGGGCGACCATTAGGCGGATCCTTGGCGGACACCAAGCTCGACTCATCCGCACCGTCGCTGTACTTGGGCGGAACTCCGCCGCGACATGGTGCGGCTGCGCCTGGTTCGTGAACAGATCAATGCCATCGAGCAGGAACGCCTGCAAAAATGGGCGCCTCATACGATGATTCGCTTGATCTCAAGAGTCATCAGCGTCGGCGAGCTTGTCATCCAAGAGAAGAAAGATGCGTTCCTCGATCGTGTCCGACGGTACGAGATTGTAGACTTGGGCGGTGTGAGCCTGAACGCTCGCGGATTTCGCCACGCTCGTGGAAGAAGACCGCGCGCTTGAGCTTGGACGCGGTCACCAAGCTCTGGACATTGCCCACCAGGGAGTGGTTTATCCTGTGCTGCTGCCTGAGCTAACGTCGACTTCCCAGGCTCAGATCGAAGCGGAAAAAGCGGCCGTTCGGACGACGGCTCGCCATGGTTGGTGAGCGCCTTGGGTCGAGCCTCGGGCCTGATGCAATGGCCGGCTCGTCAATATAGTGGAGCGGATACGGCAGTGATGACGGGCGACCTCTGGGCCTTGCTTGCGGCCCTGTTGCTGGCGAGTATTCAGCTCACCATTGCGAGTGTTCTAACACTGCGTCAGCTTGGGGGGTCCTGGGTCGCGGGACCGCACGACGAACCGCGTGAGGTAACTGGAATCAGCGGCCGCTTCGTTCGAGCCCATCGCAACCTGCTTGAAATATTTCCGCAGTTCGTCGCCGCGCTGTTCCTCGTGCACGCAGCTCATGCGTCAGGATCGCTGTCGGTCGTCGGAGCCTGGTTGTTCGTCATCGCCCGGCTCGTTTATGTTCCCGCCTATGCCTTCGCACGTCCAGGCGTGCGGACGATATGTTGGATTGCCGCATGGTTCGGCATCGTCCTGATCGTGGCCGACGTGTTCGTTTGATCGCTTCCGCTCGCCACCCTTAGTCTAGCACACGTTCGTAAGGGCTGCTTGCGCCAGAAGCAGGTTTAACGGAGCAACCCAGTCGGATCAGATCACCACCTGCGTGCCGATCTCGACAACACGGCCGGTCGGGATCTGGAAATATTCCGTCGCATCGGCCGCCGTGCGCGCCAGCCCGATGAACAGCTTGTCCTGCCAGACCGGCATGCCGGAATTGGGCGAGGCCTTGAGCGAGCGCCGCGACAGGAAGAAGGACGTCGTCATGATGTCGAACTTCCAGCCCTGTTTGCGGCAGATCGCCAGCGCACGCGGGATATTGGGCTGCTCCATATAGCCGAAGGTCAGCGTCACCCGCATGAACAGCTCGTTGACGGTCTCCATCTTGACGCGCTCGCTGTCGGGCACGACAGGCTGCGGCGCCGTCACCACCGAAAGGATGACGTTCTGCTCGTGCAGCACCTTGTAGTGCTTGAGGCTGTGCATCAGCGCCGTCGGCGCGCTCAGCGGGTCGCTGGTCAGGAACACCGCGGTGCCCGACACCAGATGCGGTTTCTTCTTCAGCAGATTGCCGGCAAGGAAATCCAGCGGGATCTCGTTCCGGCGGGTCTTGTCGAACAAATAGCGGCTGCCGCGGATCCAGGTCCAGATAATGAGGCACATCACCAGAGCAATGGTCAGCGTAACCCAGCCTCCTTCGATCACCTTAATGATGTTGGAGCCGAGGAATACCAAGTCCACGATCAGGAAGAGTGCCGACGCCGAAAGGGCAACAGTGAGAGACCAGGTCCAGATTCGGCGCATAACAATGAAGAGAATCAGGTCGGTGACCACCATCTGGCCGGTGACAGAGATGCCGTAGGCTGAGGCGAGATTGCCCGACTTCTGGAACCCGAGCACCAGCATCATGACGCCAATGCCGAGCAACCAATTGACCCGCGGAAGATAGATTTGGCCCTCTTGCGTCTCGGATGTGTGCAGGATGCTGAATCGCGGCAGAAGATTCAGCTGGACAGCTTGGCGCACCAGCGAAAACGCCCCGGAAATGACAGCCTGACTGGCGATGATCGTAGCGGCGGTGGCCAAGGCGACCATCGGCACCAGCGCCCAGCGAGGCTGCATGTCGAAGAAAACATTCTGCGGCAGTTCGGTGCGGGTCAAAACAAAGGCGCCCTGCCCAATGTAGTTGAGCAGGAGGCACGGGAACACGATCCACAGCCAAGCCACCACAATCGGTCTGCGACCAAAGTGGCCGAGATCGACGTAAAGCGCCTCTGCGCCAGTCACAGCCAGGAAAACAGCACCGATTGTACCCAGCGCAAGTGCTGGATTGGTCGCGAGATAATGGACGGCGTAATAGGGATTGACAGCCCACAATACCCCAGGATTGGTGACGATGTGGCTTACTCCAGAAACCCCTAACGCGACAAACCATGCGAACGTAATTGGCCCGAAAACGCCTCCAATAGTGCCGGTCCCGAATCGTTGCACGGAGAAAAGCCCCGCCAGAATAACAAGTGTGACTGGCAACACGTAAGGCTCAAGCGCTGGCGTAACGGTCTCAAGACCCTCCACTGCAGCCAACACCGAGATCGCCGGCGTGATCATCGAGTCGCCCGTAAACAACGCCGCGCCAAGGACGCCCAAGACCAAAATGGCAGCTGAGCGCGCCGGAAGGCTACTGCCGGCCAGGGACATCAAGGAGAGCGTGCCGCCCTCGCCCTTGTTGTCCGCCCGAAGAACAAACGTGACATATTTCACCGTGACGATGAGTGTCAGTGCCCAAATGATCAGCGAAAGAATGCCAAGCACGTCCTCACGTGCCACCGAGCCGTCCGATGCAGCAACAAACAGGGCCTCGCGGAATGCATAGAGAGGACTTGTTCCAATATCGCCATAAACAATGCCGAGCGCGCCCAGAACCAGTATTCGCAGGCTCTGCTGAGAGTGGATGTCACGCATCGCGGGCTGTGCTGCTGCACCCCCGCCGTCGCCTGCATCGGCATTGCTCATGAACCTGCTCCTCCGGTTAGAGCAAACGTTTCGAAGTCGTTGTCCTGGCGCCGTTTGCTGACTTTCGCGTTCCCGGGTGTTTACGGTCGAGCATGCCGGAAATGTTGACGATCAAGGGCCAGCGCCAGGAAGCGACCCACGATATCGACTGATGTCGAAGGCGCCGCAGGACGTTCATCGGGGTCGAATGCGAGCCCGATGGCGGCGCGCGGCCCCCCTGCCGTCGTTTTTACGGGCCAAAAGTCGAATCGCGAGGTCAACGCCGGATAAACTCCGGCGCTCACAACAAGTCCCGTTGCCAACGACGATTGCGCCGCCTCTATTTCCGCTTCCTGGAGTGCTATGTTGCCGACTTTCTCGACGGAAACCACTTTGCCGTCCAAAACGAGAATGACGACGACAGGAACTTGGAAGAGCGCTGCAAGCGTGTGGCAAGTGATCGAGACGATCGCCTTCGCATTGTCGATCCCGGCGACGTCGCGACTATAGGTTTGCAGCATCGTTGCTTGCCTCCTCAGCAGCGCCGCTTAAATTGCGCGGCGTCGGGAGGTAAAGGCAACGCCACTGACGACAAGTCCGACGACGAAAAGCAGTCCAATCGCCCAGATGTTTGCCGGGTCATCGACGATCAGTGTGTGGCGGGGCTCGGTCAGGAAGAAATTGTAGGCGAGTGCGCCGAGTATAGCGAGGGGCCCAAACCGAGACCGACGGCCCGTAAGATCACCGGCACCACAAATATGAGCGAGATGTTCGGGATCGCTACTTGGCTGTCGACACCGACAGCCACGACCGTCGCGAAGGCGGTCATTGCAAACGAAGCAAGATAGCGCACCGCGGCGGGAGCATCCGCCAAGCCGAAAAGCGAATCGGCACCTGGCGACGATGTCATGTCCTGTTGCAGCCTCGGATTGACATCGGCCATCGCATCACTCCCTGCCGGGGTCGCCGCATGACCAAACGTAGCTCGATACGCATAAAGGTTCCATTCGTGCGGGAGCCCCACGATATAAAGATTTCATAAAGGCGGCGGCCCATCGCCGACCCTGGAGCCCCTCTTTTGCCCTGGCGGGGAGATTAACTGCCGGTGCATCACGCGACTCGATCGATGAAACGACCACTCCGCAGTCGCGAGGCGGGAAGCAAGCCGACAATTTTAACGTTGGAACGGCTTACAGAGTGCCGGCAATACAGCCGCCCTTTTCCCACAAACGATCGGAAAATGGGAAACGAGCCGCTCCGGTCAAACGACGCTTCTGTTGCGGCAGGAGAAGCGGGATAGGTCGATCCTGCTCGCTCGGACAGCACAATGGCTGTCTCTACAGCCCCAATTCCCGGTCGGCTAAGTCTCGCACCACACTCATCACCGGTCAGTTTTGGCCGCCGCCCAGATCCGTCCGGTTTGCTCGGGACTGATCGGCGCGATGATCCGGAACGCGCCTAGCCCGGACTCATGTGGCGCGGCGAATTGATTTCGATTATTTCGTCGCTGGATTTCACACCGAAGGTTTGGAAGGTCTTCGGACTCAACCTTCTCGCCGACCCTCGATGACCATCAGATCTTCAGACAGACTTGCTCACGTTGGCCAATCACCGGCACCAATGTGGTTTCGACGGGCGCCTCTTGAACAAGCACTCGATTGGAATGCAGGTCGAACGTTTGCGGATGGTTCAATCGACGGCCCGCGCCGTCGGACATTTCTGACATTCGGGACTAGCCATAAAGCAGAAGTTGGTGCGAGTTCAGGATCACTCCTCGCCAGCATGCCTTCGAGGAACGGCGTTCATGATGGCCTCCGCCAGTTCTTCGAGGACGGTATGGCCGTTCGATGCGGCGAATAGCCTGAACGCCGCTTCTGGTAACTCTGGCAGGCCGTAGCTTTTGGGTACCCTGACCAGGCCGTTGCTCAGCTGGCTGGCGATCATCGGCGCTACAGCAAAGCCCGTCGACTGGATGAGCCTCGACGACTTCCTTGCACGGCGCCCAAAAGATGCTCCAGCGATCGCGCTGTGGAGTTTCGCGATTTCGCCACAGCAACGATATTGGACACCAGCCTCCGCCGATCCATCAACGCAACGGACGCCACCTTGGATCGGCCAGTAGTCGATGCTCAGGACGACACAATTGCTCGGCGTCAGAAGATGCCCTGGCCAGCATGGGCTGGCTGGTCATTGTAGCTCTCCATCGGGTTTGCGCGCCGGCCTTAGCGGGCATGGATAGGCTACTTGGAGAGGAAGTCCGTGATGAGCTTGACCGCGGCGTCCGGGTTTTCCTCCATGATCCAGTGACCGGAGCCCGGTACGATCCCAACAGTCACATGGGTCGCGACATAGCGTAGATCGTCTGCCTGGGCCGTGCCGAAAGACTTTTCAGCGCCAACGGCTAGCACCGGCATCGAGACTTTGCCGCCCTTCGCCAAAAACTCCTTGTTGTCCGCTGCATCCTGGTTAAATGCGGCGAATTGCTCGAAGGCGTCGTGCATGGCGTGAGGTCGCGCGTAAAGTACGGAGTAGTGCTTGCGCGTTGCTTCGTCGATGGCCTTCGGATTGGCTGACAACTCGTTCCAGAAACGGTCGAGATAGATACGCTCGCGCCCTGCTACCAGCCGCTCCATGTCGGGACCACGAAAGTTGAAATGCCACAGCAACGGCAGGCGGATGATGTTGTCCCAATCACCGATGCCCGGCAGCGGCGCATCGATCACAACCCAGCGGGTGACTCGATCGCGATACTGGGCGACGAAAGCGTAACCCACCATGTTGCCGATATCGTGGGTGACGAGGTCGGCCTTCTCGATCTTCAGATGGTCGAGGATACCGGCAATGTCGACGGCCTGGTTTTTCTTTGTGTAACCGGTGTCGGGATGGGCGGAAAGTCCCATGCCACGCAGGTCTGGCACGATTACGGTGTGATCTTGCATCAACTTTGTCGCAACAGGCGCCCACATGTCGCCACTGTCGCCGAAGCCGTGTAGCAGCACGACGGCGGGGCCCTGTCCCCCGATGCGGACATTAAGGCTCGTGCCGTTGGTTTCGATCGATTGCGTCTTGAAGCCTGGCGGGAATGGGACGACCCGCGCCGTGGCCGGCAAGCTAGCGAGCAGCAGACCTAGCACTGCCATGATCATCCTACACATGTCGTCCTCCGTGAACGTTGTTGCACTGAGCCATGCCGACGTCGGCGTGTGGCTGCCGATCCGCTTCGAGGAGGAGCATAAGGACTCGCAGACGGCCCCAATAGGGGCTCCGTGGGGATTTCTGCAATAATACTCGCTAAGGGAATTTGAAGTTGTTTGGATTGAAGCGGTTCGCGCGAATCGGAAGCGTTCGAGGGGTCGGTCAATTTCGTTCCAGAGATAGTCGCCGGTGAGCGCGATATGGGCCCAGGGTCGGCCGACATGGCGCCGATCATCAGGACGATCGAGGGCGTGCTCGGCCGACTTGGTGCAGCGGCGCTGGAGCTGGCCCGGACCGAACAAGGGCCCGTCTATAATTTCCGTTCAGAGGGCCGGGAGTTCTCGTCGAACCGGTGCCTCATCGTGGCGGACGGCTTCTACGAGTTCACCGATCCGGAAGGCCCCAAGAAGAAGGGCAAGGACAAGTGGCTCTTCACAAAGAAGGAGGAGCCGATCTTCTGCATCGCAGGCATCTGGCGCGAAACGCCTGAGGTCGGCGAGGCATTCACCATGCTGAAGATGGAGCCAGGACCCGACATCGCGCCCTTCCACGACCGGCAGATCGTCATCCTCGATCGCAGCGAGTGGGCGGATTGGCTCGACCCTTCGGTGTCGGCCAAGTCGCTGATCAAGTCCCTTCCACCCGGCACGCTGCAGATAGAGCAAGTCGGATGAAATGAAGCGATCGGCGACCGATGCCGATCAGGGATGGGGTACGGAACGCACCACCTGCCGGGCCGGCTTGTCCTGCCGCTCGCCTTGGTACGAAACCTGGCGCAGGAGATTGTCTTCCGTCCAGGTGAGATAGGTGACCTCGACCACCACTTCAGGCCTGACCCAATGGACGCGCGACAGCTCAAGCGGCGAGCCGAACCGGCTCTCACGTGGCGGTGGGGCATCGAGGGGCATTCGAGCTGCCTGAAGTGGTTCAAGCCGGCGAGCCAATCGCTTGAGCTCTGCAACCGTGATGCCCGTGCCGGCGCGGCCCGCGTACATCAGACGACCACCATCGGTATAGTAGCCGAGAAGCAGCGAGCCGATGTGCGGCCGGGTTCCAGTCGGATCGGTCCAGCCGACGACGATGAATTCCTCTCTGTTGAGACACTTTGACTTGACCCATAGCCCGCGATTGCCGGATGCATAGGCGCTGTCGATCCGCTTTGAGATAGCGCCCTCGAGTGCAAGCCGGCAGGCGTGCTTGCGGAACGCAGGCCCGTCGCCGATCACGTGATCGCTGAAGCGCAGGCCGGGCATGTCGGTCGAAAAGAGGCCTTCCAGCCGCGCCTTGCGGTCGATGAGCGGCAGCTTCGCAATGCTTTCTCCGTTCAGGAACAGAAGATCGAAAGCAAAGAAGGCAAGATCACCCGTGCGGCCCTCGTCCATAGCGGCCTGCAGGCGGCTGAAGGAGGTGACGCCGTCTGCCCGAACGGCGCACAGCTCCCCGTCGACATATGCGTCTTTCACCGGGAGCGCGCGGAGGGCCGCTATCGTCGCTTGATAGCGATGCGACCAATCGAGGCCGGTGCGGGTGAGCAAGCGGATGTCGCTGCCGTCGATCCGCGCGTGCATGCGGTATCCATCATACTTGATTTCGTGAAGCCAATCGGGGCCGTTGGGCGCTTCGTCAACCAGGCGCGTCAGCTGAGGCTCGATCCATTTCGGCGGATGCGTTTTATTCGGCCTTGTGGGATTCACCGTCTTCCGTGCCGATTGAGATAAAGCGTCGTCATGCGGGCCAGACTACCACATGATGACGGTATATCCGCTGCAGCTTCTATCGGAAGTCCCGCGTCTTCACCTTGATGCGATCGGTGTGCTCGTAGGGATCGACGATATCGCGCGTTTTCGGCATGCCGCGCGGATCGATGCCCGATCCGCCATGATGGGCCTCGTCACCGCGGCCGTGTGGCAATGGAAACGGCGTCTCGCGGTTTCCGACGCTGGCGAGTTCGGCCGACAGATCGGTCAGCTCGTGGGCGACGAGATGTACCACCTCCCCTTCTCGCTGGATGCGGCCGCGCACGCCGAGCATGGCCGACGAGAGAAGCACGCGCCGGAATTTCTCGAACACCTTGACCCAGACAACGACGTTGGCGGCGCCGGTCTCATCCTCCATGGTGAGGAACATGACGCCTTTGGCCGAGCCCGGCCTTTGCCGCACCAGCACCAGGCCAGCGGCCTCGAGCCATCGTTTGTCCCGCGCCTGCATGGCTTCCTGGCAAGTCACGATGCGACGCCGGCGTAGATCGGCGCGTAGAAACGACACCGGATGGCTGCGCAAGGTCAGCCCGACATGACCGTAATCCTCGACAACCTCGCGCCCGGCCGTCATCGGTCTGAGCGTGATGACAGGCTCGTGGATTTCAGGCACCGTTTTCTGTTCACGGGACGTGGCGGCCGCGAACAGCGGCAAAGGCTCATCCCGCAGCGCCTTGATCGCCCAGAGCGCATCGCGGCGGGCAAGATTCATATGCGGCAGAAATGCGTCGGCCTCGGCGAGCTGCACAAGCGACGCCGCCGGCACGCCGGCGCGGCGCCAGAGATCGTCGACGGAGAGGAAGGGTTCGTCGGCCCGCGCCGCGACGATCGCGGCCGCGTCATCATTGGCGAGACCCTTCACCATGCGCAGGCCGAGCCGGACAGCGAAGCGATCTTCGACATCGATCGGCTCAAGCGTGCAATCCCAGCGGCTGGCATTGACGCAGACCGGGCGCACCTCGACGCCATGGTCGCGTGCGTCACGCACGATCTGGGCCGGCAGATAAAAGCCCATCGGCTGCGAATTCAGCAACGCGGCACAGAAGACATCCGGATGCCAGCACTTCATCCAGGATGAGGCGTAGGCGATCAGCGCGAAGGAGGCTGCGTGGCTTTCGGGGAAGCCGTAGCTGCCGAACCCTTCGAGTTGCGAGAAGGTCTTTTCGGCAAACTCCGGGGTGTAGCCGTTGGCGATCATCCCGTTGATCAGCTTGTCGCGGAATTTCGAGACGCCGCCAGTGTGCTTGAAGGTGGCCATGGCGCGCCGCAGCTGGTCGGCCTCGCCAGCGGAAAAGCCGGCGCAGACCATGGAGACCTGCATTGCCTGCTCCTGAAACAGCGGCACGCCGAGCGTCTTGCCGAGCACGCGCTCGAGCTCCGGCGTCGGAAACGTCACCTCTTCCGTCCCGTCGCGCCGGCGAAGATAGGGATGGACCATGTCGCCCTGGATCGGCCCTGGACGGACGATCGCAACCTCGATGACCAGGTCGTAGAAAGTCCGAGGCTTCATGCGCGGCAGCATCGACATCTGCGCGCGGGATTCGATCTGGAACACGCCGAGCGTATCGGCTTTGCGGATCATCGCATAAGTGCGCGGATCCTCGGCCGGGATCGTCGCCAGGTCGAGAGCGATGCCCTTGTGCTCGGACAGGAGATCGAATGACCGCTTCATGCAGGTGAGCATGCCCAGGGCCAGGACATCCACCTTCATGAATTTGAGAGCGTCTATATCGTCCTTGTCCCATTCCACCACCTGGCGGTCCTTCATTGCCGCCGGCTCGATCGGCACGAGATCGTCGAGCCGATCATGCGTCAGCACAAAGCCGCCCGGATGCTGCGAAAGGTGACGCGGCGTGCCGGCAAGTTGCGCGGCGAGTTCAAGGGTCAGGCGCAGCCGCCGATCGCCGAGATTGAGATTGAGTTCGCCGGCGCGCCGCTCATCGACCGCCTCGCCATGGCCCCAGACCTGCGAGGACAGGAGTTTGGTCATATCCTCTGGCAGACCGAGCGCCTTGCCGACGTCACGGACGGCGCCTTTCGTCCTGTAACGAATGACAGTCGAGCAGAGTGCGGCATGGTCACGACCGTAGGTCTCGTAGACCCATTGCATGACGATCTCGCGCCGCTCGTGCTCGAAATCGACATCAATGTCGGGCGGCTCGCGCCGCTCCTGGGAGACGAAACGCTCGAACAGAAGGTTGTTGCGTTCGGGATCGATGGAGGTGATGCCCAGCACATAGCAGACCGCTGAATTGGCGGCCGAGCCGCGGCCTTGGCAGAGGATGTCCTGGCTGCGGGCGAAGCGGACGATCGAGTTGACGGTCAGGAAGTACGGCGCATATTTGAGCGTCTCGATCAACCTGAGTTCGTGCTTCAGAATGCCGATCACCTTGCCGGGAAGACCTTCCGGATAGCGGCGGGCTGCACCTTCCCAGGTCAGTTTTTCCAGCGCCTGCTGGGAGGTGAGACCCGGCATCGTCTTTTCCTCCGGGTATTGGTAGGCGAGCTCGTACATTGAGAAACGGCAGCGATCGGCGATGTCGACCGCGCGCGCCAGGGCCTCAGGATAACGGCTGAACAGCCGCGCCATTTCATCGCCCGGTTTGAGATAGCGGTCGGCATGACGTTCGCGCCGGAAGCCGGCGTCGTCGATGGTGACGTTATGGCGAATGCAGGTGACGACATCCTGCATCATGCGGCGAGCCGGTTCGTGGAAAAGCACATCGTTGGTGACGACGGTGGGCACCCGCATCGCTGTCGCCAGGTTAGCCAGCTCGTAAAGCCGGAGCTGGTCGTTCGGACGCCTGCGCAAGGTGAGCGCCAGATAGGCGCAATCGCCGAACGCCTCGCGCAGCCGCCGCAAACGAACGGCACAAAGATCATCGGCTTCATCCGGCACGAGCACCGCGATCAGACCTTCGCTATAGGCGACGACATCATCCCATTCGAGATGACACTTGGCTTTGCCGGCCCTGCCCTTGCCGAGCGAGAGCAAGCGACAGAGCCTCGAGTAAGCCGGTCGGTCGGTCGGATAGACCAGGACCGACATGCCGTCGGCGAGATCGAGACGGCAGCCGACGATCAGCCGCACGCCTGTCGTCTTCGCCGCTTCGTGGGCGCGCACGATGCCGGCAAGCGAATTGCGATCGACGACTGCGAGCGCTTCGATGCCGAGCAGTGCCGCCTGCGCAAACAGCTCCTCGCAGGATGATGCTCCACGCAGGAACGAGAAATGCGAGGTCACCTGCAACTCGGCATATCGGGTGGCGCCTGTCATCCGAAGATCCCGTGCATGAACCATTTATGCGATCCGGTCGCGGCGTCTTCGCCGTCGCCTGCGCGGTAGACCCAGTAGCGTTCGCCGTGCTCGTCCTCGACCTGGAAATAGTCCCTCACCGCCGCGAGCTCGGCATCGCGCTTCCACCATTCCCCGAAAACGCGCTCCGGCCCGTCGGCTCGCTTCACGCGCCGGCGAACGCCGCGCCAGGTAAAGGTCACGGGCGGATGATCGGGGAGAAGTGCCACCGTCTCGATCGGCTCGGGTCGCGGCAGTAAGCGCGATGGGCGCGGCCAATGGCAGGGCCAGCCCTCGCCGGTATCGGGCGCCATTGGGGCAATGCGTTGAACCGACCGTTCGGGCACGTCGCTCTGAACGGGGGCAAAGCGATAGAGACGGTCTTCGCCGACACGGTTGGCCAGGATGTCGATCACATCCGAGACATCAGGCTCGGGCGCCTCGGCAAGCGAAGAGATCGTCTGTTTCGCGTGTAGCGGCTCGGCGGCAGTCGCGGCAAGGCGCATCAGTTCGATGCCGAACCCCGGATTGATCATCTCTATTCTGTCGGTAAGAAGTCGGGTCAGGCGTTTCGTATCGCGAACCGGCGTTGCTGTGCCGACACGGATCGCCTCGATGCGATTGTCGACGCGGAAGAACAGAAGATCGAGCCGGCGCGCGCCAAGCCCCCGCATCTCGAGTTCGGCACAAAGTTCGGTCACGAGCTTGCCGGTATAGCGAGCGATCGTCTCTGGCGCGCCGATCGGTTCCGCAAAATTGCGGCGCACCTCGGCGATCTCCTGCGGCCGGATCGGCTCGATCGGTTCGCTCACCCGTCCGAACGCCTGGTCGAGGCGCCGGCCGGGTTCCGGTCCGAAACGCAAGGCGAGCGATGCGCGCGGCGTGCCGCCAAGATCAGCGATTGTCTCGAAGCCAAGCCGTCGCAGGCTATCGATCGTCGCGGCTGGAAGGCGAAGGGCAGCGATCGGCAAAGGCAGGATCGCTTGTGCAATCTCGCCGGGTGGAATTGCGGCGGTCTGCCGTCCGCCGAAGCGCGCCAGCGCATGCGCAGCCCCCCAGCTATCGGCGACCGCCGCCCGGGCTGTAATGCGGGCAGCGGCAAGCCGATCTACCATCTCGGCAAGCATTGCCGCCTCGCCGCCATGCAGATGATCGGCGCCGGTCGTATCGATCACAATGCCGTCCGGCGCATCGGCAGCGACGATCGGCGCGTAGCGGCGCAGAGCCCACAGCGCCAAACGCTCGAGCGCGTCGACATCTGCTTCCGGTTCTGCGTCATGAACGATGAGGCCCTGAACCAAGGCCTGCGCCTTGCTCGCCGGCATGCCGATGCGCAGGCCGGCACCGTGCGCTGCCGCATCGGCGGCCAGAACGACACGGCGGCGCCCGTCACGGCCGATGAGGACGAGCGGCGTCTCAGGCGGAGGCGCGGCGTCGCCCGATTTCCTTCTGAAGCGGTCTGTCGGCCACATCGGAAGGAAGAGCGATACAACCCTTGGCATCGCATGCCTCCACTGTGAAATCCGCACTCTCTCCTGCACGGCATCGGATCAGTTCAACGTGCCAGCGCGCCCGTCCAATCCCCGGCACCGGCAATGGTGTCGACGGCAGGACCGACACCCGCCAGCGTGTCTCGGCGGCGGTTGGCTGGCCAAAATCCGTTGCCTCCGTCTGCCGACGCCAGCGGCGAATGGCGATGCCGATGGCGCCGGAGCTTTCGGCGGCAAGCTGAAGCCGCCGTGAGGCCGTCATCGAAAGCCGGGCAATCTCGGCAACGACAGCGCCAAAACCTCCGCGAAGACCCTCTTCGAAACAGGCGAGAATGGATTTTTCGTCGCCGGCTTCGACATAGATTACCCGTCCCGGAGGAAGGCCGGCCTGTTCGATTGCAGGCGCGAAAAGATCGGGCCGGGTAACGCACCACAGCACCTTGCCCACCGTGCGCGCGGCAATACCGGCAGCGAAGAGTGCCGCGGCCGCGCCATCGACAGCGCCATTTCCGCCACCCGCGACCTCGTGCAGACCGCCAAAAGCCAACCCGCCTCCAGGCAGAACCCTGTCGATCGCGGCACTCCGAACGGCAAAACCGTACGCTCGCGCGCATTTCCACCTTCGAGACGCGCGATGCGTTCTCGAAGCTCGGAAATGGCAACAGGGGGCGCCGATACACTCATCTGACCCTTGAAACGCGGAAAGCCTGGATATGTTCTACATTTGTTCTCGTCTTGGCTAAGAGTCAACCGGGATGATGTCGTGCCCCCCGCGGAAGAAGGCATTCGATGCTCGGGGCCATATCCTCAATGCGAAAATGCGAGTTCCATTTTTGGAGTTGGGCGCCCCGAGTGTCCGAAAATTGTAGCATATTTCGGACTCACACCTTGCCTTTGTCCGAAACTTGTAGCATATTTCGGACATGCCCATAGTTGAGCCCGAAATCGACCTTCGCTCGCGCCTGCTTGCCCGCATTGAGTCCAAACCCGACGAGGTCTGGACCCCCGGCGACTTCGCCGATCTCGGCGCGCGCGCCGCCGTGGACAAAACCCTGCAGCGCCTGACAGCCGCCGGGGAGCTGCGCCGGATCGACCGAGGCCTCTATGACCGGCCGCGCACGAACAACCTGACTGGCCGCGCCACCGTGCCGGATTATCGCGCTGTGATCCGCGCCGTCACGCGCCGCGATCGAGCACGCGCCGTCATCGATGGAATGACGGCCGCCAACGACCTCGGCCTGACGACCGCCGTCCCCGCCCGGATAGAAGTGCTGGTCGATGCGCGGTTGAAGCCAATCAAGCTCGGCACGCAGGAAATCCACTTCAAATACGCTGCCCCTAGCCGCCTCTATTGGGCGGATCGGCCGGGGATGCGGGTCGTCCAGGCCTTGCATTGGATGCAGGACATGCTGACCCAAAAGGGCGAGCGGAAGCGTATCCAGGCGACGTTGCGCCGCCTGTTTGCCGACCCCAAGCACGGCGACGCCATTCGCGAGGATCTGCGCGCCGGTCTCTCCGCCGTGCCGATCTGGATGCAGGAGTTCCTCCGCGAAATCCTGAGGGCGGACCCGCACGAGGCGAAGCCATGAGTACCGATGCTTACCGCCAGATCATCGCGGCATCCCCACGTGACCGGCTCGACCTGTTTCTCGCCACGGCCAATCGAATCGGAGCTCCGGTGGGCAATGTCGAAAAGGATTTCTGGGTCTGCTGGACCCTCAATTCGCTCTACCACGAACGGCCTGCGGGGGAGCCACGGCTGCTTTTCAAGGGCGGGACGTCGCTGTCAAAAGGGTATGGCCTCATCCAGCGTTTTTCCGAGGACATCGGTGCGCCGTGACGGCGCGGGAGGTGAAGTATGACTTAGGGATCACCTCCCAAACTTGCTGATTTTCGACCGGCGGCTGTAACGCCGCCCCTCTACAGAGAACAGTAGATGGAAGGGGGCCGCAAAGCTCGACCGGGTGTCGCCGGTTGGGTGTCATAAGCAGAGCGGCCTTAACTGTACCGGATGCGCCCATCGAGCGCAGGTCGGGCTACCGCAGTGCCCATGGCGAGATAACGAAATGAGCGTTGGAAGCCTCTATATCCGAGACCGTCTCCAAATCGCGCGATGGCGTGGGAGGCAATATAACGCGAACAGAACTGGCGCGGCTCAATGTTCCTCGCTGGTGAATGCGAACATAGCATTCGAGATGGGAGTGGTTCTCTTTGGCCCATCTCCCGCGTCGCAAGGGGTATAGCTCACCGCCTAACGGCACAAAGGTTGAAGATCGGAACACGGGAACTCAGCTCGCCTGCCCAGATCGGAACTGGGCTAGCCGCGACGACCGGAGAAGGACGAGTCTGAGGGCGGAGCTTTCGTAGTAGTCGGAGCATGGGAAAGCCATGCACATGGCGAAGGGAAGCAGGAAGACGATAGACTTGTATGACGGAGAAAATGGTCCATGGACATGGATCGTCAAGCTGACGAGGCTTGGATACTCAGCGTTCAACGCAAACTCTATCAGTGGAGTCAGGCAAATCCTGACGACAAATGGCGGGACATGTGGGGTTGGTTAACCGACATCCGCACGATCCGCTGTGCTTGGCGCCGCGTGGCCTCTAATCGAGGCGGGCGCACCGCTGGGGTCGACGGGAGGACCGTAGGGCGCATCCGCGCTAAATGGGGTGAAGAGCGCTTTCTGGAAGGATTGCAGGTTGAGTTGCGTCTCGGCGCATATCGGCCCAGCCCTTCGAAGCGCATCCTTATCCCAAAGGCCGGAAAACCAGGACAACACCGACCCCTGGGCATTCCTACGATCAAGGACCGCGTCGTACAGGGCGCGGCCAAACTCTTGTTGGAGCCTATCTTCGAAGCGCAGTTTTGGCATGTTTCCTATGGGTTTCGGCCCGGAAGGAGCAGCCATGGCGCTTTGGAGTACCTCCGCCGAGCCACCCTGCCGTTTAAACGCGATCAGGACAATCGACGGAGCCGGTTGCCGTACCCATGGGTTATCGAAGGCGACATCAAAAGCTGCTTCGACCAGATCTCGCACCACCAATTGATGAATCGGTTGCGCTCTCGCGTAGGTGACCGTCGGGTGACGCGGCTGGTCGGGCGGTTCTTGAAGGCCGGCGTACTGGCAGAGGATCAGTTCCTCCGTACAGACAATGGCACGCCTCAAGGCGGAATCATTTCACCGTTGCTCTCCAATATCGTGCTTAGTGCGATCGAGGAGCGTTACGAGAGGTGGACGGATCACCGCACGAAACTCTATCCTCATCGCAAAATCGACGGGGTTACAGCGGCCCGAAGTGCACGGGGCAGCGACCGGAAAGCCGGTCGCTGCATATTCTTACCCGTGCGCTACGCCGACGACTTCATCCTGCTGGTATCAGGAACAAGGGAGGAAGCCTTGGCGGAGAAATCCGCTCTGGCTGAATACCTGCGTGAGACCACGGGACTGGAACTGTCGCCGGAAAAGACAAAGGTCACGGCCTTGATCGAGGGATTCGATTTTCTCGGATTCCGCCTCGGCGCGCATTGGAACAAATGCTATGGCTTCGGCACACGCGTTCAGGTTCCAAAGCACAAGGTCGCCGATCTGCGTCACCGGATCAAGCAACTGACAAAGCGGAATACCACGCTCGTCAGCCTTGAAGAAAAGCTCCAAGAGATCAATCCCATCCTACGGGGATAGGCGAATTACTACCGCTACTGCGCCTACGCCTGCGATGTATTTACCAGTCTCGACTGGTACGTCGGAGACCGAATATGGCGTTGGCTGCGGTACAAGCGCCCAAAAGCGTCAGCGCATGAACTCCAGGCCTCTCGTGGGCCTAGTCAGTTGCGGTGCACGCGCACGGTCTGGCGGGACGGATTCACCGAGCAATTTCTGCTCGCAATGACCCCGAGCTGCCGATACCGCCTCGCCTGGATGGGGACGCCTGAGTTCGCCATGTCTTCTGGAGAGCCGGATGCGTAACGAAAGGCGCAAGTCCGGTTCGGGAAGAGGCGGTGAGAAACCGGTCGCCGAGAGGCGACACGGCGCTTGCCGCCTACTTTTACACGTTACCGTGTTCCGCGACGATCTCGACGAGGCTGCCTCCGTCGAAGAGCTCGAGGGGCTGTCAAACAAGAAGCGCCGCGCCAAACTCGACGCCATTCGGAATGCATGCCGCGCCTATCTCACAGGCCCGCTGCGAGACTTCCTCACCCCTCAACTTGCCGACATCACGAATGGCGCCGGCCAGGTGGAGATCGACGAAGCCGATGCCGATGGGCAGACCCTGCTGCTCTGGTATCCCGAGGTCGAGCCGCGCGATGGCGCCTATGTGCGACCGGTCATACGCCTCGAGTCCGGGGCGAAATCGGCGCTCGATCCCAATCGCCCCATCACGATCACGCCCTATGTCGCGGAGGAAGCGGCGGGCATTGATCTCACCGTCGCCGACGTGACCACGATCGAGGCGACCCGCACCTTTTGGGACAAGGTGGTGATCGCCCATGGATTGCGCCGCTGGTACGAGCGGCGCGGCGAACTGCGGCAGGAAGGCCAGCGGGTGTCTCGGCACTATTATGACCTGCACTGTCTTCTCGGATCCGAGATCGGAAAGGCCGCGCTCGGCGATCTCGATCTTGGCGCCGATTGTGTGCGGCACGCACGAATGTTTTTCGACCGTCCCGACTATGAACTCGCCTCAGCAGTCCCGGGCAGCTTCGCGATCGCGCCCGCTCCAAAGATGGTGGACGCGCTCACGCGCGACTATGCCAATACGGCGGCCATGATCTTCGGCACTCCGCCGAGTTTCGACGACATTCTGGAATCAGCACGGCAGATTGAGAACGACATCAACACCCATTCCTAGTCGCCTGGTCGATCGCTCGAAGCTTCCCAAAACGGCGAAGCCTTTCGTCACGATAAGGTGGGGGATCTGCTCGTGGCCGAATGACAGCTTCGTCCGCGATCATGTCGTTCCGGCGGTCGAGGTGAAGGGCAAAGTCCCACCCGATTGAGACGTAGAACGCTCCATCGCGTTATAATCCGAGCCCATGCGCCGGCCGGCTCGGCCGCGGACTTTTCGGTCATTCGAAGTGCTCGAACTTGCGATCAGGCGTAGTCTCGGGCCGCTCGCTTGCGCAATCTGCCGGCTAGAGATCGACGATTTCGTAGGCCATCTGGCCATCCGCTGGCCTCATCTCGCGTAGCCGGCATTCGGGATAGCGTTCGGCCACCAGCTTTGTGATTTCCTCACGGAATGCCGCATTCGACCTGAAACCGAACACCACGGCCTGCAGATCCCGCGCGCTGAATTCGACATACTCGCGCTCGTCGCCCGGCTTCCATCCGTTGCCGGCAATGATCCGCCATTCGCGCTCCGGACCCCATTCGGCTGTCTTGGTGTAGAAGAACTGCGAGAGCAGATCGGAATCATTGAGGCCTCGCCGCCCAGACAGCCAGTCAGTGAAGCCCTGGTGGTCGAACAGGACGGGCTCATGATCCACATAGGCGACGGGGCGCGCCACCAGAAAGAGGCTATCTTCTTCACTCGGGGCGAACTGCAGTGCCGCGCCGTGGATGTTCTCGGCATAGTTCCCCCACATGGGCGCGATCGTGCCGGAGCAGGACAGGCAGAGCACCTTCAGTTTCGCAGTCTCGGCTGCTAACTCATCGCAGAGCTGCCGCAGCATGGTCTTGCGGTTGGCGACCAACTCCTCGATGCCGGGACGCATTGCTTTCTTGAAAGCGTCCGGCTCCGGTTTGCCGCGGAAGAAGACACGCATCAGAAGGAGCAAGGCGCCGAGCTTGTTGCCAGCAGGGAACGGCTCGGGGCCGTAGGCGCCTTCATAGATCTGGTCGAGAGCGCGTTCGATGACAGCCTTCTCGTCGATATTGATAGCCAGCGCGATGCGGAGGTCGAAACCGTCGTTGAACAGGCCGGGCCTGGAGAACTGCAGGGTCTTATTGCTCAAGATGGCGCGGGCGGCATCCTGCGAGCAATATTTATAGAGGCTTGGCGGCAGGTCGGGATGCGGTTCAAAGGTCATGAGTCTCTGCTTGTGGGAATATAGAGGGTGCAAGAAGCGGCGTGATGGTTCTACACCACCACGCCGCGTCTGGCACTGCCGCCGGAAGCATTTGGCAACACCGGGCCGGGAGTGGGCGCGAACCGTTCCCGTTCCCGCGTGTCGAGAAGGTCCGTGGACGTGAAGACGCAGCCGTTCGGTTTCAGTGCGCGCCCGTGGCCACCATGGCTCGTGGCGTATACGGGGGTATGCCGTAGAACTCGGGGGGTGAAACAACACACCTGGTATCGGTGCTATGGTAACGACTAGATGGTTGCTCGATACACTAGACTGGTAGGTTGAACGTTACGCACAGTGAGACTGTGGGCAGCTCCCTGCGTCGCGTTTCTCGCGAAGTGGCCTTACGCTACAACTGTAGCTGGTTCTTGGGTCAATGAATGAGGCTATATGGCAACGCTGCAGCAGACCATTGCGAAGAAGTTTCTTTCATCACTCGCGGAAGGCAAGGAGGTCGATCTCGAGAAGATCGAACAAATCCGCAAGCTGCTGGCGGACGGCAAGAAGCCAAAGGCCGATGACTATGTGAAAATCTTCTCGGCCCCGGTTGGCGGTGAGGTGAAGTGATCAAACTCGAAACCGCCCACATCGAAGAGGTCCGTGGAATCCGCAAGCTCGACATCGACTTCGGAAAGGGAACATTCGCGATCTCCGGTCCGAACGGCTCCGGCAAAAGCGGTGTCATCGACGCGATTGAATTTGGGCTCACCGGGGAGATCGGCCGTCTTACCGGTCGGGGCACGAAGGGCCTGTCGGTTTCAGAGCACGGCCCGCATGTCGACAAGGTAAAGTTCCCAGACGCTGCCTTTGTTGAATTGAAGGTTTTCATTCCAGCCCTTGGCAAGTCGGCAACGATCACGCGGAAAGTCTCCGCGCCGAGCAAGCCGAAGATTGTGCCTGCCGATTCCGACGTGAAGGCGGCGCTTGACGAAATCGCGGATCATCCTGAAATCACGCTCGCCCGGCGTGACATTCTGCGCTTCATCTTGGTCGAGCCGACGAAGCGTTCTGAAGAAATCCAGGCGATCCTGAAGCTGGAAGAAATTGGACAAACGCGCGCGGCGCTCAACACGGCGCAAAATAAGCTTCAGGCTGCGTACAAATCTGCATCGAACCTGGTGCAGTCGAGCCGCGATACGCTGCAGCGCCACCTCCAAATCGCGACATTTGGTGCTGCCGAGTTGCTGGCCGCTATCAATCCAAAGCGCGAACCGCTCGGCCTTCCGAAGCTTGAAAAGCTTGCACCTGACACGCAGCTGGATGCAGGCCTATCCGATGCCGACAAGCTGCCCGAGTTCAACAAGCTATCCGTGCTGCGCGATCTGAAGGCAATGTCAGATGCGCTCGGCACGCTTGCGGACATGGGAAAGGAAGATGCTGCAGCCATCTTAAACGGCATCGCGACGCTTGAGGTTGATCCGACTCTGCTCCAGGCGTTGCAGCGGCGCTCGCTGGTCGAGAAGGGCCTTGACCTAGTCGATAGCCCCGAGTGCCCGCTATGCGATCACCCATGGCCGGATGAGGACCATCTGCTTAGTCATCTGAAGGCGAAGCTCGCAAAATCCGAGGACGCTGGCAAACTTCAGGCGTCTCTTCTTAAGAATGGAACCGGGATCGCCGGGTATGGTGACAGCCTGCTGGGTCTGCTCAGGCAGACTCTCAGGATCGCAAAAGTAGAAGGCGATGCAGCCTGTGCGGAGCTCGTAACCGCTTGGGGAACAGACCTACAGGAGCTGAAGAGGCAGCTTTCTAGTTTCGAGGGACTGATTGGCTTGAAGGAACGCCTGACCGACGGGTGGCCCAGGATGCCCGAGGGATTTCCTTCCAAGCTTGCCACTCTCGCAGCCAAGGTTGACGCGAAACCCGATCAGAGCGCGGCAATCGAAGCGCAGACATATCTCACGACAGCGCAGCTCCGCCTTAATGACTACCGCGATGCCATGCGGAAGAACGGAGCGGCGAAGGCCGCGAGCAATTCCGCGAAGGCCGCTTACGAGGCCTATTGCCGCGTCATGGAAGACGAGCTGAATGCGCTCTATGAGGACGTACAGGACGACTTCAGCACCTTCTACCGCCTGATTAACGAGGACGATGAGGCAAAATTCACGGCGAAGCTGACGCCAAGCGAGGGGCGGCTGGATTTCGGCGTCAACTTCTATGAGCGCGGTCTGTTTCCGCCCGGCGCGTACCACAGCGAAGGGCATCAGGACGGCATGGGGGTGTGCCTCTACCTAGCGCTAATGAATCGCCTGTTCGGAAAGAACTTTACCATCGCGCTGCTAGACGATGTCGTGATGTCGGTCGACTCAGGGCACCGCTACCAGTTTTGCAGGCTGCTGAAGACACATTTTCCAGACACGCAGTTCATCATCACTACGCATGATCGCCTCTGGGCTGAACAGATGAGGTCGGCGGGGCTCATCACTGCGAAGACGTCGGTGGCGTTTCACAGCTGGACCGTGGACACGGGCCCGCTTGTCGAGTCGAACGTCGATATTTGGGACGAGATCGCTGCCACTCTCGCCAAGGGAAAGGTCGAGACGGCGGCCCATGGGCTGCGTCATCACCTCGAATACGCGTCGCGTCATATCGCGGACCATCTCGGCGCACGCCCGGTCTTTCGGGCGGATGGCAATTATGAGCTCGGCGAGCTCCTGCCCAGCGTCCTCTCGCGCGCCAAAGACCTGTACGGGAAGGCTGCGGATGCAGCCCAGTCATGGGGCAATGCCGCCGCAAAGGAGGCCGCGATTGAGCGCAAGACAACGCTCTCCGGCTCTAGCGGCGCAAGCAATGTCGAGCAATGGGCTGTCAACAAGGCCGTGCACTACAACGAGTGGGCTAACTTCGGAAAGAAGGACTTCGAGCCCGTTGTGGCGGCATTCAAGGAACTGCTGGAGTGCCTGCGGTGCAAGGACTGCCAATCTTGGCTGTACGTCACGCCGCGCAGCGGCAGTCCTGAGTCCCTGCGCTGCCAATGCAGCGCCGTGAACCTGAACCTCAAAGCGAATCACAAGTGACCTCACCGCTTAGTTGCGATCCCACCTCGGGAACGACAGTCAGGGTCACAAACGCTGGTTAAGCTGAAGGACCGCTCCCGGGGCGCAAAAATCCGCCGATTAAGGTCCGGATTGGGTCAAAGGCGTGAATTTGACGACATCACGGTCTCAATCAGCGTGGATAGAGATTTCAGTTTCCATACCGAAACGGGAAGCTGAAATAGCTGGCGGAATTGCCGGTGCAATGAAAGATTCAGCCCAGCGACCTTTCAGCCACGTCCACGCGAAAAATGACGGAATTCGGCATTTGCGCACGGGCTCGACGTTTCGGAAATACACGTCGAGGTAATCGACCTGCTTGGCAATCGAGTCGAGGCTGAGGTTGCCGCCGCTCGCGCAGGCGATCATTCCGCAAAACAAGTGCAAGAAGCGCGCCTCCCCTAGCTTTGCGGCGGGGATAACCCATCAGTTCACTCTTTGTTCTTTTCCGAAAACGCGTGGCGAGATATAGTCTGGCGTGTCCTTTAACTGATTCCTCAGGGAGGCAGCGCGCAGATGACCGTCCAGCCCATCAATACCATGCTGCAGGGGGACAGGATTCTCAATGAACCGACAATCAGCTGCCCAAGCTGCAAGACGGAAATCAAGCTCAATGAGTCGATCGCGGCCCCTTTGATTGCGGCCACGCGTGAAGAATACGAAATGCGCCTGGCGCAGAGCAAGGCATCGATGGCTGCCAGAGAAGAGGAGCTCAAGCGCCAGCAGGCCGAGATCGTCGCCGCCAAAGAGGACATCGCCAACCAGGTGGCTGGGCAAATCAAGCTTGAGCGTGCCGGAATCGCGGTCGAGGAAGCCCGCAAGGCAAAATTGCTGCTTTCGGTAGATCTGGAGGACAAGGATAAGAAGCTTGCCGAGCTGGAGGCGACGTTGAAAGCGCGCGACGAAAAGCTCACCGAGGCCCAGCAGCAACAGGCGGAATTCCTGAAAAAGCAGCGTGCGCTCGACGACGAAAAGCGGGAGATGGCGCTGACCATCGAAAGGAAGATCCAGGAAGGACTGGACGCCGTTCGCGTCAAGGCGAGGTCGGAAGCCGAAGACGGCCTTAAAATGAAGGTTGCGGAAAAAGAAGAACAGATCGCCAGCATGCAGCGTCAGATTGAGGAGCTGAAGCGCCGTGCGGAACAGGGTTCACAGCAGCTGCAAGGTGAAGTTCTGGAGCTCGAACTGGAAGCCCTCATTGTCAGCCGCTTCCCGATGGACGTCATTGAACCGGTTGCCAAGGGTGAGTTCGGTGGAGATGTCCTGCACCGCGTGGTCGGACCGGGCGGCCAGCCATGCGGCGCCATTCTATGGGAATCGAAACGCACCAAGAACTGGAGCCAGGGTTGGCTGGGGAAGCTCAGGACGGATCAACGAGCCGCCAAAGCGGATATTGCGTTGATGATCTCGGAAGCGCTGCCTCCCGGGGTGGAAACCTTCGATCTTCTGGACGGGGTCTATGTCGCCCATCCCAAATGCGCGATGCCGATCGCAATCATGCTGCGACAATCCCTTATCGAGCTGGCGAACTCCCGCCTCGCCCAGGACGGCCAAGCCACCAAAATGGAGCAGGTCTATGGCTATCTGACCGGTCCGCGGTTCCGCCATCGCGTCGAGGCCATCGTCGAAAAGTTTTCCGATATGCAGGATGACCTGGCCAAGGAACGCAAGGCCACAACACGCCTGTGGGCCAAGCGGGAGGCTCAGATCCAAGGCGTAATCGAGTCGACCGTGGGGATGTACGGCGACTTGCAAGGTATCGCCGGAAAGGTGATGCAGGAAATTGAGGGCCTGGAGGTCCTGGCAATAGAAGCATCTCCGCCCGGTGCCGAATAGGCAATCGGTATGCAGCTCAACAGGAAAACGATTGGCAATCTGGAGCGGCTTCCGCAGACGTAACCATCGGACGCCTTCGGATGGCGTAAGCAAAAGAAGCCCGCCGCACCTGAGGAAAACGTCCTCGGCCGATCGCTGTCGCCGGTCAGATCGCGTGCTCAGATGCGTGGCAGGTGAGCGTTGATATCGGCGCGCGGATGAGAGGCATGTGGAGGTGAGCCGATAATCGAGGCGGACGAGTCATGGAAGACGCAGTCACAAGCGAAGCTGCTGGGGCTGAGGGGCCTGCGCTGCAGCGCAAGATCATTCATGTTGATATGGACGCGTTCTATGCTTCGGTTGAGCAGCGCGACAAACCGGAACTGCGGGGCAAACCGGTCGCCGTCGGGCACGCCCTCCAACGTGGCGTGGTCGCAGCTGCGAGCTATGAGGCTCGCAAGTTCGGCGTTCACTCGGCGATGCCTTCCGTGACCGCGAGGCGCAAGTGCCCTGATCTGATTTTCGTCAAACCCCGGTTCGACGTCTACAAGGCGGTCTCGCAGCAAATCCGGGAGATCTTCGCGGAGCACACGCCGCTGATCGAACCGCTTTCGCTGGACGAGGCCTATCTCGACGTGACGGAAAACATGCAGGGGATGGCCACGGCAACCGAGATCGCCGAGGCGATCCGGGCGACGATCAAGGCGGAGACCGGCCTTACCGCCTCAGCCGGCGTCAGCTACAACAAGTTCCTCGCCAAGATGGCCTCCGATCAGGGCAAGCCTGATGGGCTATTCGTTATCACGCCGAAGATGGGGCCGAGCTTCGTCGAAGTGCTGCCGGTGAAGAAATTCCATGGCATTGGTCCTGCCACCAACGCGAGGATGGAACGGCTGGGAATTCGCACCGGCGCCGATCTGCGAGCGCAGACACTGCCGTTCCTGCAGGAACATTTCGGCAAGGCCGGACCGTATTATTACTGGATAGCGCGTGGCATCGACGAGCGACCGGTGCATCCTGATCGCGTGCGCAAGTCGGTAGGAGCGGAGGATACGTTTGCGCGGGATCTATTCACGATAGCGGAGGCACGCGAAGGGCTGCGTCCGCTCATAGAAAAGGTGTGGCGGTATTGCGAACACAACGAAATCTCTGGCCGCACGGTGACGCTCAAGGTCAAGTATGCCGATTTCCGCCAGATTACGCGGCGTCGAACCAGTCAGCAGATCATCCGCAACCAAAGTGAGCTACAGACCATGGCATTTGGCCTCCTCGATCCTGTTTTTCCGGTCGAGAAGGGAATTCGGCTGCTTGGCGTGACGATCTCCTCGCTTGAGGCTGAAATGGTCTCGGAAGAGGTTCAGATGAGTCTTGCAATCTGACAACTCGAGCATTCTTGAACCGGCCGTCGACGACGAGAACTCTCCCGAGAGGAGTTGTTTGCGCTGATTTGGGAGAATCCGACCCGCGAGATTGCCAGGGATCTTGGCTTGTCAGACGTGGCGATCGGAAAACGGTGCGCGCGACTACACCCTGACAAGCGGGCCTCGTATCAGCGCTGAATGTCAGAGCGTCGCCGGCGTCCGCAGTCACGCGAGCCAAGGCGAGCATGTCCTGCAGGTGTAACATTGGGATGCGGAGCGGTTGACCATTACACGACTATGATCAAAAGATTCAGCAATTAGCCATACGGTGCCATTCGCCGGCCTGGGGAAGATTTGACATGACGATCTCGCGGAACATTAAACTGCTCCATATCGATGACCTCTACCTCGATCCACTGAACCCTCGCTTGGGCCGCTCAGAAACGGGTGCCAATCTTCGTCAGAGCAAAATTTTGAACCTGATGAAGGGATGGACGCTGGATGAACTGGCCACATCGTTCACCGAGAGCGGCTTTTGGCCGCAAGAGGCACTGATTGTGGTTCATGAGGAGCTCTATGGGCAAGATCACTGGGTTGTGGTCGAGGGGAATCGTCGTCTTGCGGCACTGAAGAACCTCTATATGGCGGCCCAGGGAGAGGCAGCCGAGCCCAAGTGGAGCGAGTTGGCTGAAGGCCTTGGCCCCAGCGATCCGCTATTCACCGAAATCCCAACAATCGAGATCTCCGATCGAAAAGACGTCGAGAGCTTTCTTGGATTTAGACATGTAACTGGAATAAAAGAGTGGAAGCCTGCTGAAAAAGCGCAGTTCATTGCCCGCCTGATCGAAGAACGAGGTATGTCGTACGAGGACGTACGACGCAAGATTGGTAGCAAGACTCCCACCGTTCGACAAAACTACATTTCTTATCGACTTCTTCTGCAGATGGAAGGTGAGGAAGAGATAGCTTTGGAGGAGGTAGAAAAGAAGTTTAGCGTCCTGTTCCTATCGCTCCGTACACAAGGGGTGCGCAAGTATCTCGACATCGATATCCAAGCCGAGCCTGATAGAGCCAGGCGACCGGTTCCCAAGCACCATCTCGACAATCTGCGGAATTTTGCGCTCTGGCTGTTCGGCGACAAGAGGCGCCTTCCCGTTGTCAGGGAATCGAGGCAAGTTGACGATTTTGGTAAAATCCTTGAAAGCAAAAAGGCTGTCGAATACCTTGAACGCTCCGAGCGGCCCAACTTCGATGTTGCATGGCAACTCGCTGGAGGTGATGAGCCCGAAATCGTGCGGCTGGTTGAAGAAGCTGCCGATAACATCTCGTTTTCGCTGAGCAGAGCTCATCGATACAACAAATCAAAAAAACTTAAGGCTGCAGTTGAACGGCTAGCCACCGATTTCGCGCAGCTTTTGACAATTTTTCCCGACAGCCGGGCAATCATTTGTGACGGTGATGTTGAATGATTGGGCTTCCGACCAAGGGCCTCGCGACTTCCGTCAAGGTTCACAATGTGGACCTCTACATCTTTTGTGATTGGATCGAGGCAAGCGCCCTGTTCCTCAAGAAAGAAGTTACTGGTTCAGACCTCATTGACATCCTAACTGAAAATAACATCTACAAATCCCAAGCATTCGCTTGGGAACTCGTAAATGATGCGTTCTCAATCGTGGATGTAAGAGCGCGGTTGATAGGCGAAGGGTACCCGCTCGTGGCCACCGCAGACGGTGTCGCTCCAAAAGGGGACTGGGGGGACTACACCCCATATGCCTTTTGCCTGATGCTCTCCATGGCGAAGTCGCACGGTGTTTGGGTAAGGGATACCTTCGGAACCGACTTCACAGCACAGGGCGAACTGTTTGAGAGACTCACGGCTGAGGCGGTGACGATCGCGTTCCGTGGCTGGTCTGTCCACGCCACAGGCTGGACACGCACGCGAACTGCTCGGATTAAGCAGGTCGTTGAAGGCGTTTGCACGCAATTGAATGAAGCGGCGGGCGAAGTGCTACACTGGACGGCGGCTACCGCGAAAGAAGCTGGCCTTGACCTTGTCACATATCGCCCGTTCGCCGATGGCAATGTCGGGGTGCCAGTCTATTTGTGGCAATGCGCAAGCGGCATGGATTGGGTGCACAAGCGCAAGACGCCGGACTTAGCCCTATGGCAGCGGATAGTATCATGGGCCGTGACGCCGAGGAAGGCGATGGCTATGCCCTTTGCTCTGTCCGACACCGAAATGCGCCAGCACAGCGTTATCGTCGAAGGGCTGCTTCTCGATCGGCATCGATTACTTGAACCTGGCATGGATAATAGGGATTGGGTCAGTGATGACCTGCGCGGTAGCCTAATCGACTGGCTGCGACCGCGTATTGCCGTCGTTCCCATATTTGCGATGGCAGCGATTTAGAAAAGTTGCCCAATGACGATAAACAGGGAACCGCAATGGTCTAGCGATAGTTCCGACGGCGGCGCAAAACGAAGTCAACTGAACCGAGGTGGGATGCGCAAGCCAAGCCAATTTGCAGATGTGCCCGCAGTCGTGCGGCGGCGCATGGCTCGCGTCCAAAAATCGGGTACCCGACCAGAGTTGGTCGTGCGCAGGTTGGTACGAGCCTTGGGCCTGGCGTATCGACTTAACCGACAGGATGTTCCGGGTACTCCAGATCTAGCGTTCGTCGGTCGCCGCAAGGCCATATTCGTCCATGGTTGCTTCTGGCACCGACATGGATGCAAGCTGACAGCCCCGGTCCCGCGCACCCGCGCCGAGTATTGGGGACCAAAGTTCACGAAAAATGTGGCGCGTGATAAGTTGGCGATTGATTCTCTCCATGCGATGGGCTGGCGCACGATGATCGTATGGGAGTGCGAGGTAGGCGATCTCCAGTTGAGCACTCGCTTGGAAAACTTCCTATTGGATCAATAATCACGTGCATTAAAAAGCTTTTTGGTGCAGTTTGGTGCAAAGAGGTGCGCCTTGCCAAACCCAAAGCATCAGAAACGATTCACAGTTGCATTGGACCAGACTGATTATGACGCCCTGGTCGAACTTGGGCGCTCCGCGAAGCCGCAAGTCAACCTTCAGTATCTGCTAAGGCTTGCGGTGAGGAATTTGCTCGAGCAGTATGCAACACGACAGTTGACCTTCCCACTGGATCATCCCAGGTGAGGTTCATTGACCTCTTTGCCGGGCTAGGCGGATTTCATCAGGCGCTTTCACGCCTTGGGCATGAGTGCGTCTTTGCGTCTGAGCTCGACCCAAATCTTGCGGAGCTTTATCATCACAACTTCGGCACTAAGCCGCATGGGGACATTCGCGAGGGCTACACGCAAGTACCGGCACACGACATTCTTTGCGCAGGTTTCCCGTGCCAGCCATTTTCCAAGGCGGGCGAGCAAAGGGGCTTCGATTGCCCGCAATGGGGTGATCTGTTCGACTACGTGATCAAGATCCTCGAGCGACATGAGCCGAGCTTCCTGATCATCGAGAACGTGCCCAACATTATGCGGCATGATGGCGGTAAGACTTGGATCCGGGTGAAGCAACGGCTTTCGGGTCTGGGGTACGATATCGAGTCCTCGCTGCTCTCACCTCACATGTTCGGCGTGCCTCAGCTTCGCGAGCGTGCGATCATCGTAGGGGCTCGGGGAGGACTTAGCGAGTTTGCCTGGCCCGAGCCTACCCACGATGCCTCCGAAATGGACATTCGGTCCATTCTTGATAACCGGCCGCACGAGGCGAAACCTCTGCCGGCGACGTTCATCAAGTATCTTGATGCTTGGCAAGCTCTCCTTGACGCATATCCAGCGAACGAGGAGCTACCCTCGTTCCCGATCTGGGCGATGGAGTTTGGTGCCACGTACCCGGTCAGGACAGGGACGCCAACCGGGCACGGCCTTAGCGAGATAGGCTCCTTTAGGGGCGCCTTTGGTGTTTCGCTGAAGGGCAAAACGGACACAGAGGTACTTGCGGCCCTCCCGCCTTATGCACGCGACACGGGTCCCCGTTTCCCGGACTGGAAGGTTCAGTTTATCGAGCAGAACCGACGATTCTACCAGCGGCATCGAGCGACCATCGATCCATGGCTGCCCTTGGTCATCGGCTTCGCACCAAGCTTTCAAAAGTTGGAGTGGAACTGGAAGGGTGGCACGCGCGACCTCTACCAGTGCATCATCCAGTTTCGCGCGTCAGGCATTCGGGCGAAGCGGCCTACAACGGCCCCGTCCCTCGTGGCACTTACCACCAGCCAGGTGCCAGTTATCCCTTGGGAGCGCCGTTACATGACGATGCGCGAGTGCGCTCGCCTTCAGAGCATGGGCGACCTAAAGCATCTTCCTGGATCTCAGACCTCTGCCTACAAGGCTCTTGGGAACGCGGTCAACGTGGACGTCATTGCAACCGTAGCCGCTGCGCTTCTCGCGCCAATAGAGCCAGTGGTCGGCGGCCTTGGCATGCCTCCGGGACCGCATCGTGGAGATCAAGCTGTCACCATGGCTAGCGTTGCCTAAGCAACGCGCAACATTGCAGGCTTGCACAATCCGAATAGGGGAATACCTTGATAGACCTCGACTATGATCAGGTTGGTTCCCTGCTAAGCGAACTCTCGCAGCCCGGGCCGGTGCCGAAGTTGGAAGGCGGCCTACGTGCGCCGCGTGCCTTCGATGCGAGTGAGATATCATTCGAAACGAGCGAATGGCTCGCGCGCGTCCTCGAAATAACTATCTGGCTGAACCTGGATGCTAGCTTCTCCAAAGAGGACGCGCCTGAGGATGTAGCCCTTCGGCTGTTTGATGAGCTTTCACCCGGTCAGGCTGGGACCTGCTTTAGCGTCGCTAACGGCACCGTGGAACTGACGGAGATTGGGGCGCAGGCTTTAGAGGAGCGACTTAGCCGAGCCGTGAGCAACCGGGCGAGCTTCGCACAACTCATCGACGATGAGCGCTCGGTTGCCGCATCCACCGAAGCTTGGTTGGAGATGTGGAACGAGCCGGCCGCAGTCGAACCGCTGTCAATCAACGCAAGCGTAGACAAATGGCGGATATACGACCTGGCGGGTCGAGCTGCGCAGAGCCAACTTGAACTCAACCCCACCTATCAACGCGATTTCGTGTGGTCAAACTCCGATTCACAGATGCTCATCGAGTCGATCCTTCGAGGCATTCCCTTGCCATCGATCATCCTCGCTCGCGTATCCAGTAGTCAGCGTTATCAGATCGTCGACGGCAAGCAGCGACTGACCGCCATCCTGCGTTTCATGGGGAGCCACCCGGAAGGCCTTGAGAACGCCAAGTCGATGAAGGAGTACGCCAGCTTTAAGACGAATTTCGGTCTGTTTGCCAGGCGCAATCAGTTGCGTGCTACCGATATCCGCGAGAAGTACCTACCCTTCAAGACAAAAAAATATGGTGCAGACGATCCTCTTGCGAAGCTTGGTGGCCGCTATTACTGTGACATCAGAGATGAACCGGTCCAGATCGCTGGAGAGACCATTACGGTTGCCGACCTTTTCGAGCGGGCGTGCGACTACTTCATCCCGGTGCTGATCTATAAGGATACCCAGGTTCGCGACATCCACCGCGTATTTCGGCTTTACAACCAACAAGGGATGAAGCTGAACGCAGAGGAGATCCGGAACGCAGTCTTCAATCATCTACAAATATCGAGGCTGATGCTGTTCGTGAGCGGCGACCGCCCTGAGGAGAGCATAGCTCCGGAGTTGGTAGAGGCCGGGGTCGACCCGACGGAGGCTCACGAGAACATTCGGTCCCTCGGTTTCGGCATCACACGATTTCGTCGCACCAAGATCCTGCTTTGGGCGGTAGCCACCCTCATACTTCGCCCCACGCAGGCATCGGACAAGTCCTATCGCACCCCGTCGACAGCGAGCCACATCGATGAGTTCCTTCGCTCAATCGACGACGGGCGGCTTGGTCAGTTCAAATCAAAGGCGACATTAGAGAAGCTCGCGCGGGAACTGATCGCGGCGATCGAGCTACAGCAGCTTGCCTCGGATGCCTGGCACCCAAGGTTCCGCCGAAAGGGCAAGAGCGAGATGGCTTCGCGATGGGAGGAGTTACCCGTGGTCGGGTCTCTCGTGGCATGCCTTGTCCTCGTCTTGATGGGCGAGCAGGATCGTTTGATCAATGGCGTCGAAGGCGTTCGAGAACTGACCGCGAGGATGGTCGGCCCAGCAAGCACGCAGAACAAGACTCAGTGGGCGCATATCGCTAACTCGGCGATCTCCATTCTGGAGACGCTTGGCCTGGATGTCGCTGTCGCCGATGAGGCTGTCAAGGACCGGTACGGGGACAGCGCCGTCATGGCGTTGACCGAGATCCGTAAGATCTCGCTCTAGCATGACAGGCGGACCGCAAGACCTAGGGCCTGCTGCTGTGGTGCCCGTCGTGCCTGAAGGCAACACCTCTGGCCCAGCGAGCGTTGCCGAATGCACGGATACCTGGTGGAACCGTTATCGTGCTGCCCTAGAGGTTCGTCTCTCGCCGCAGGCGCTAATAGTTCTCGAAGCCGACGCCCGGTACATCGTGGACAAGGCCCTTCCCCAAGCCGGGGATCAATTCGATGCCGGCGCATGGCCAAGCTCGGGCGTTCGGACGGGAATGGTAGTCGGCTCGGTACAGTCTGGCAAGACAGCCAGTATGCTCGGCGTAGCCGCTCTTGCGCTAGATCGCGACGTCGACATGATCATACTGCTCGCCGGAACACGCGTCGGGCTCTGGTTACAGACTTATGAGCGTCTGCTCGGACAGTTGGACGGCTCGACGCCCGCCAACGCCTTCCGCCGACGCGCAAGTCGGTTGATCCTGCCGCAACCAGACGACGTCTTGAACGAGCAACGCGCGGACCCTGCTCGATACCTTCAGCGGCCGCTCGCTCGCCAGGCTTTGCGCGCCCGTCGACCGATAATCTGTGTAGTTCCTAAGGAAGATGACCATCTTCTCATGCTACGGCGCTTTCTCTTGGAAGTTCTTTCTGATGAGCACCTCAGCGCCCGAGAGACACCTTTCACCATGCTGCTGCTCGATGATGAGGCCGACGATGCCTCGGTACTCGACAGCGCGGGATCGCAGAAGATCACCCCTCGCCTTATTACCGCGCTGTGGAGCGGCGACCCTGACCTCTCGGAGTCCAGAAATGAGAAGCTCCGTGCGACCTATGTCGCCTATACGGCAACGCCGCAGGCCAACTACCTTCAGGCGACACATAACCCTCTGACCCCTCGCGACTTCAACGCTGCGCTGCGAACGCCGGGCGCGACTGGGTCGGCCGACGTTCGGTCGCTGACCTTCACGGAACCGTCGGGCGTTGAAGGTTATTACTGCGGCGGGGAGATGTTCTACGAGCGTTCATGCGACATCCCCTCTGCGTCACTTTGCTTATCGACAGCCTTTCCTGAGTTGATGTCAGGGGAGACTCAACCCGAACTGGCATTGCGCCGCGAAACCTTGCGTTGGCGAATGTTGTCAGATGCGCTGCGCAGCTTCATGGTTGGCGCGGCCGTTCGTCTCCACCATTCGCAAAACCGGCCGCGCTACGATCGTGCTTCGATCTTCGACGACGCAGCAGCCGCCCGGGCTGCCGCACCGCCGCCACACACCATGCTTCTCCATCCGTCTGCACGAAAGGATGATCACTTTATAGCCGCAGCTGACGTCATTCGGTGGTCGATGTCGCTGCCTGGGGAAGAGCGTACCACGTCGATCCCAGGGGAGGAGACTGGTCAGCCCAAATTTGTCCTCTCTCCCGAAGGGCTGATCCGGAGGCTTAACGCGGAGGAGGCAGAGTGGCGCGAGTGGCTTGACCGATTCGAGGCATCACGCATTGCCCTATCCACGCTACCGGCCGCACCTTACCCATCAATCCTGGCCTCCGACTGGCCCTCAATCCGCAGTTTGCTCATGGAGGAGATATTCCCGAACGTGATGCTGCGCGTCCTGAACAGTGACCCTGTGTCCGACGATCGCCCTCGGTTCGAACCCGAGGCGTCCGATGGCGGGTTTCGTCTCGCGCCGGACCTGCTCTCGATCTTCGTCGCCGGGAACGTGCTCTCTCGCGGTCTCACGTTAGAGGGACTGGCGACCAGCCTCTTTCTGCGCGGCGCTACCGAGCCTGCGGCGGACACTCAAATGCAGATGCAACGTTGGTTCGGCTATCGTGGGCCTTTGTTGCCATTCTGCCGGGTGATGACGTTTGACGACCAACTGCAGTTATTCAAGCGCTATCATGTGAACGACAATGCTCTGAAGAGCGAGATTCTTCGGAAGATGGATGGCGGGGGCAATGGCGCCAGCGCGGCGGTCTTGGTCTTGCAGGGTGCCAATTTCGTAGCAACGAGCAAGGTTGAGAGCCGAAAGGTTCCGCTTTCGCCAGGGCCTCGACCATCCATTCGGATCGTTGAAGCGAAGGACAGCACGCTCGCGCGGTTGAACATCGATCTGGTCGCACGGCTGCTCACGCACGGCAGTTGGACGCCACTCAAGGACGCTAACGGACTTCAGCGTGGCCTCATTAGGGAGCAGCCGGTCGGCTTGCTTGCGCTGGCCGATATCCTGGATGGACTGCGATACGCTCATCACGACCCTGATCTTGCGAGCGAACTCAGCCTGCGGTGGCAACATTATGAAGCGTTGCTTGGGATCGACACGCCATTGCTTCGTCCACCAGGTCTGCATCCTCAGGCATATGGCTGTGAGCCCCAGTCCTGCCCCTATTCAATCGCGGCATATCTCCGGCTATGGCATGCGCTTCGTGGGGACCGCCACGCCGCAGGCTTCTATCCGACCGATCGCATTGAGGTCCCTTGGTCCTTTGCTGATGCCAGTCAGTCCAGGGAGCCCCGCTTCTACCTTGCTGTGCGAAACGGCGAGCACAACCCGAGAGATGCACGCCTGAGTCAGCATGGTGTCCGAGCGATGACACGGCAGCTTACAGACGATAGGCGCTCAGTGCAGACACTTTGGGGTACGCGCGGCTATAGTGGCAGCTACCTGGGAGACGAACTTGTCGACTATTATCATCACCGCGCAAACCCCATTCCGTCGATCCAAGGCGGCGCAAGTTGGCGCCCGCGTGGGCATCCTGGGCTGGCGCTCATCCACGTGATTACCGATCCACATGCACCCCAGGACCTGGTTGCAGTTGGGCTCGGGTTGCCGCATGGCGGCCCGGATCACATCGCGGCCCTACGAGCATGACAGATCACAGCTATGAAGTCCTTCGTTGGGAGCTTGAGGGGTTAAGCGCGAGCAGCGGGAACGTCCGCAACCTTCGTTGGCTTGCGCCGGAACTCGCCGTCGGCCGCAATGCAGCCGGCGACTTCGAGATTTTCCTTCGGGGCGAGAAGCTTGTGACCTCGTCGGCGGTCGTCCGCCGCCACGTGCAGCACGACAACTGGCGCCCTCGCGAAGGCGGTGAACCTTTCGCGGCGAGCCGTATCGTGCTTCCTTCAGCGCCGCATTTCGCCTCAGTAGCGGCACTGATCGCCGTTGAGTTGCTACGGGCGGGAATCGCTGGATCGGGCAACCCGCAACGGGCGTTTGGGGATGTAGAGCCTATCATCGAGATGGCTATCCGGCGCGGCGCCCTACCCGAGAACGTGGTGATCGGTCTAATAGGCGAGCTAATCCTCCTCCGGCAGTGTCTGCTAGTAACGGCCGCTGAGCCGGCGAGGCATGCTGAAGTGGTGGCAGGATGGCAAGGCTGGCAACAGGGCAGCCGCGACCTGAGGATCGGCCATCACTCAATCGAGGTGAAGACAACCCAGGCGGCTGCATCGATCCACGAGTTTAGCGGCCTATATCAACTCGAGGCGCAGCGGCAGCCTAGCGGCGAGATTGAGGAGTTGCATCTGCTGAGCGTTGGCTTGGCTGCGTCAACCTCACTCGGAGAGTCACTGCCGGCAATCGTGGACAGCGTGCTCACGGTTCTGGGACATGGTCGACACAAGGGCTCCGCGGCAGTTGAGGACGCCTTTCTGAGGAACGTGGAGGCCTATGGTGCTGGCAATGGCATTGGATATGCGCATCGCACGATGAATGATTGGAGTGTGTATAGCACGAGGTACACCCACACCTTTCTACCGAGGCTCTATCGTGTATCCGATCCCGCAATGCTGTTGCTCAGCCGGGAGGATATTGCTCGCACGTTCGTCCAGCCGGCTTCGGTCAGCTTCACGTTGCACGTGCCCGACCGCGTCTCTGCCTTCAACCCTGCGCCCAATTGGCAGGAAACGATAGCGGAAATGATCAACCGCTCGTGAGTCGCCTACTTACGTCGAACCGCAGTGAAAATCCCTCCTCCGACCGACTGCCAATTCCGACGTTCCGTACTCGATCCGTGCACCGTGCGGCGCGACACGCCACGCCAGAGTCTCGGTTGAGAGCGAATGTTCGTAATCGCTGCCAGCCTGCTGATGAGCGGCCAAGTCGGCAATGAGGCGTATGTGTCTCGGGCCTTCGGCTTCGTCACTGTCGTCCCCTTCTGCATTACGTCGCGGTCACTCCCCTCCCTGTTGGCCCAATCGGCCTACGCTGAGACGCTCTGACCGGTGGCAATCAATCTTGGCGTTCTACTACTTTAGCCTTCACACGATTCCCCACGCCCGGTAGCGCCCCCGGCCCGTCACCTCGCGGATGCCGAGTTCGGCGACGAGATCGAGCGCGGCGCGCTGGCTGATTTTCAGTTCGGCCGCAATCAGACCGGCCGACACCACCGGCCGCGCCAGCACGAAATCGATCAACGCCGGCAGCCTCGAGCTTTTTCGCCGGCTCCTGAGCCGACGCTCCATCTGGGTTTTGGCCAGCGCCAGCCGGTCGAATTCCTTGAGCCCGGCCGCGGCGGCCTCTGAAAAAGCGTTGAGGACCGCCAGCAGCCGGGTAGTCCTGTCGCGCGCCCGCCGCCGCTCCCGCGGAATGATCCGCAGTCCGGCATTGAGGCAAAAAAGATGCGAGCCAACCTTGCCGAGTTCCCTGAGCAGCGCGGCGGCCAGCAGCGTGCCGAGCCAATGCTGGTGCTGCAGCGGCTCGATGTCTTGCCACGCCTCCCAGGCGATCGCCGCGGCCAGCACGGCCGGCATGTTTTCGCCGCGCAGCTTGTCGACGACGGCGAGCCAGTCGGCCAGCCGCTGGTCCTCGTCCCAGTCGAGATCGCGGATCAGCGGCCCGAGACTGTCCGGCAAGGCCTCCCGCGCGTTTGTCCCCTGCCCTGCCGTGTCGGCCTCCGGGCTGTCCGCCGCGCGGGGCGCCAAATTTTCGCCGGCGAGCAGCCGGCTGGAGCGGGCCAGCAGCGCGTCGATCTCGGCGAGCTCGTCGGCAAGAGCGTCCTCCTGGTCCGTGTCTTCAAGGCTTTCGCCGGCGGCGTCCTCCGCCCCGGCGGCCGGCGTCGCGGCATCGAGTCGAGAGCCAGCCAGCCCCGCGCTCGACCCGTCGCCGCTCTGCCCTTCACGGCCGCGCAGGATTAAAATGCCAACGCGAGAAAGCGCCCAGTCGGGCTTGTGCGCAAAAATGCGGCGCCGAGCGCGCAGCACGGCGTGCGCGCGGGTGAGTTCGTGGGTCGGGGTGCGGATGTCCATGTGGGCGTCGTGCAGGACGAGGTCTTCGCTGTGGACGAGCTCGCCCTCAAGCCACAGCGCGGCGGCCGCGTCGGCGAAGTGGGAGCGTTCGGTCCAGCCGTCGCGCACCAGGCTTCTTTGTACGCGCTCGTCGAGGCGGGCAAGATGGTCTTCGGCGCGGGCGAGCGGGCCGAACAGCGTGTTCAGGGCCAAATCTGGAACATCGTAAGCCATTGATTCTGTTGTACCGGATTTGTTCAACGGAAGCTATGTGGCAATTACCTTCTGCCACAGGCGATGATCCTTGGGACAATCTCACTATCGATCGTGACCTCTTATCGGGACTGTACAGCACCACGCCCTCGGGCTCTCAGGAGCCCGAAAAATGGTGCTTTTCAGGCTCACCGAGGCCGCAGGGCCGATGCAAAAGCCGCCTAAAGACGTTTACAAACGATCGTTTGTTGATATCTTCGGTGTTTGTACAAACGCCCCTTTCCCGATGCTGAGAGACGCCGCAAATGGCCCGTGAGGCGCAAGATCGACGCTCCGGTCGACCACAGGGTCGGCGAATCGGCTACGCGCGCGTATCGACGGACGAACAAGCGACGGAAGCGCAGGAGATTGAGCTGCGATCGGCCGGTTGTGACGTCGTCGTTCAGGAATATGGATCCGGTGCGTCGAGAGCTCGCCCTGCCCTACTGCGGTTGATGAGCGACATCGGCGCCGGCGATATCCTGGTCGTCGTGCGTCTCGATCGCCTTGCGCGCTCAGTCAGCCACCTTCTTCAGGTGATCGAGGTTCTGACTGAGAAGGGCGCGCATTTCCGATCTCTGCGAGATCCAATCGACACGTCGACGCCACAGGGCATGTTTTCGCTACAGGTACTCGGTGCCGTTGCCCAGCTCGAGCGTGCGCTGATCTCGGAACGGACCAAGGCCGGAATCATCGCTGCAAGATCGAAGGGGCGACTGCCAGGCAATCCTGGTATCCGGGAGCGCAAGCCCGAAGCCCTGGCGAAAATGACCGCGATACAAAAGGCGGCTTATGGCCGACGGCTACAATCAACGATGAACCAGTGGCTTCCGACGGTCCGTCGGATGCGACCAGACCATAACTGGGACGACATCGCTCGGGTCCTGAAGCAGCGCGGCCTCGACTGGACGCCTGAACGACTGCGGCGGGCAGTGAGGTGGCTCGTCACCGAGCACCTGGCCGAAGCCACACTGCTAAAGCGGGCGTCTCCTCTGCCTCCCGAAGATCGCCTGATGACTCTTGTGGCAGGGATTTCGCAGTCCAACCCGGACCTGTCGCTACGCGACATCGCTGGCCAGCTCGAGCGCCTGCATGAGCGTACCCCACGAGGGAGCGCAAAATGGTCTGCCTCCTCAGTCAAGAACCTGCTCGATCGAGCCCGCCGGCTTGGACTCGTCGCCGAACTACCCGCGAGCTGACCGTCATCCCGCTGCAGAACAGTCTTCAGTTTACGGTCCGTGGCTGACGCTCAACATTCCCGAGCCGCTTGTACGCGGCCCAGGCATCAGCTGGAACAGCGCTGCCGGCCCGCGCCAGCCAAGCCGCACGATCGGATTCGGCAAGTGAGTTCCACCACACCA